>NZ_JAEQCF010000018.1:0-57066 GCF_020738625.1 Microcoleus sp. PH2017_09_SFU_O_A | reverse complement strand
TTCCTGTAGTTTTAGGACTGTGGACTAAAATTACCAACGTAGATGTCTAACATTGACTACTTTTGGGTAGCTTTGTCCATGTTTTTACGAGCGGTTAGATGTACGAAAAGACGGATCGCAGCCCTAGAACAGAGTTAAAAAACTCAGGTTTAAAAATCTGGAGTGCCTAATCAATGATTTTTTTGGCAAAACTTAATATTTTCAGGGAATAATTGGATTTGTTTTTACGATAAAATATGGCAACAATTCGGTTAATAGGAGTTGGCAATCTAATATCGGGATCAAAAAAAACTAGGAAAAGGCACGTCAGTCAATGGACTTATCTAAAAAAATCTCTGTATGCTTAGTTTGAAAAGGCTTGATGAATCATTTGATTTTCAGGAAATTAATTTCTCGCTTCATTAAATAATTGACCTGCTAACAATAGACAGGAAAAATGGCTCTAGAAAAAAATGGTAATTGACAAAGAAAGCATTCACATTTTAGTTATTGATGACCAGCCTAACAACCTTCGGTTTATATCAAATATCTTAACGAAAGAAGGGTATAAAGTTCAGCGGGCTATTTCTGGAGGAATGGTTGTAAATGCTAAATTTACCGTTCTACCAGACCTGATTTTGCTAGATATTGCCATGCCCCGAATGAACGGCTACGAAGTATGCGAAAAACTGAAGGCCAACGAAAAGACTCGGGAAATTCCGGTAATTTTTCTGAGCGTTTTTAATGAAACTTTTCATAAGGTAAAAGCTTTTGAAATTGGCGGTGTTGACTACATTTCTAAGCCTTTTCAAGTGGAAGAAGTTTTAGCGCGGATCGAAAGTCAATTGACTATCCAGCAGCTATCGAAACAATTAAAACAGCAGAATGTCCAACTGCAACGAGAGGTAGAATTTCGGAAGCAGACAGAACAAGCACTCCGGGAAAGCAAAGCGCGGTTGCAGAAATTGGCGGTTAATATACCGGGCGTTATTTACCAATTAGTGCAAAATCCACAGGGAAGTTATAAGTTTGAATATATCAGTTATGCTTGTCGGGAAATTTACGAATTAGAGAGCGAAAAGATTTTAAAAGATGCTGGCTTGGTATGGGATCGAAATCATCCAGATGACCGAGAATATGTGATGGAAACGATTGCAGAAAGCGCTCGAACTTTAGAACCTTTTGCCTTTGAATGGCGGATTGTTACGCCGTCGGGAAAACTCAAATGGCTGCAATCTAATTCTCGACCAGAAATGCGCGACAATGGCGATATAGTTTGGTATGGCGTGCTTTTTGATATCAGCGATCGCAAGCAAGCAGAAATAGAAACTGCCGCAGCTAAATCTGCTTTAGAACGGAAAGTTCAGCGAGAGTTGCTGATTGCCAAAATAACTCAAGAAATTCGATCTAGCTTGCATCCAGAACAAATTTTTCAAACAGCCGCAACTCAAATCGGTCAGACATTCTACGTCAATCGCTGCTTGATTCATACTTACATTACTACTCCCCAAGTCGATATTCCTCTGGCGGCGGAGTATCTCGAACCCGAGTGGGAATCTATTTGGAACGTACCCATTCCTATTTGGGGAAATCCTCACATCGTACAAATGATGATACAAGATCGGCCGATCGCCTCCAACAATGTTTACTCAGACCCTCTTTTGCAAGCTATTAGACCGATTTGCCGCGAGATTGGGTTAAAATCGATGCTGGCAATTCGCACTTCCTACCAAGGCAGGGCAAATGGCGCTATCTGCTTGCACCAGTGCGATCGCTACCGGGAATGGACGAAAGATGAAATCGACTTGTTAGAAGCGGTGGCGGCTCAACTAGGGATAGCGCTGGCTCAAGTTCAACTGATCGATCGAGAGAAAAAGCGAATTGGGCAGCTCGATCGGCAAAATAAACAGTTGCAAGCAGAAATTCGCACCCGCATCCTCGCCGAGCAAGCTCTGCAAGAGTCAGAAGCAGAATTGCGGACTATTTTTGCTGCCATGACTGACATAGTTTTAGTGAGAAATGCAGAAGGGCGCTGCATCAAAATCGCACCGACATCAGCGACGAATTTTGCCAAACCTGCCAGCGAAATGATTAACAGAACCGCCCATCAAGTCTTGCCACAATCTGTAGCAGATTTGGTATTAAATACCATCCAACAAGTGATCAAAACGAAGCAAAGCATCAATGTTGAATATAGCTATACAGTTGGAGATCGCGAAGTTTGGCTAGATGCTAAAGTTTCTCCGCTGTCAGCAGAATCAGTAATTATGGTAGCGCGAGATATTACCGATCGCAAACAAGCAGAATCTGCACTCCGAGAAAGCCAGCACTTCATTCAGGCGATCGCCGATTCCAATCCCAACCTATTGTACGTTTACGATTTAATTGAGCAGCGGAATGTCTACACCAACCGCCAAATTGCGACGATCCTCGGCTACGGGGCAGAAGAAATACAAGATATGGGTAAAGCCATGCTCCAAACTCTGGTGCACCCCGAGGATTTATCGGCTTTTTTTCAACATATTCAAAAGTTCGATCGATCTCAAGGTGGTGACATCATCGAATTTCAATACCGGATGAGGCACAAAAACGGCGAATGGCGGTGGATGCACAGTTGGGATACAGTATTTCTGAGACAAGCTGATGGTAAACCGAAACAAATTCTCGGCACGTCTAATGATATCACGGATCGCAAATTAGCCGAAGAAAAACTGCTAGCATCGCAGCAAAGAATCTCATTTTTATTGCAGCAAACGCCGATCGCAGTGATCGAGTTAAACCTGAGTTTAGAAATTATCACTTGGAATCCCGCAGCAGAAGCTATTTTTGGCTACAGCGAGCAAGAAGCCAAAGGGAGAGTCGCCACCGATTTGATTGTACCTGAAAGCTACCGCCAACAAGCATCTGAGATTTTCGATCGTGGCTTGAGTGCCAAATCCAGCGCCACTTCCGAAAATCTGACCAAAGACGGCAGAATTATCATCTGCGAGTGGTACAATACTGAGCTAATTGACGAGAATGGCAAAGCAATCGGTACGGCTTCAATGGCTGTAGATATTACCGAACGCAAGCAAGCAGAAACCGAATTGCAAGAAAGTGCTTTGCGCCAAAGAGCGATCGCCCGCATCATTGAAAGAATGCGGCAGACTTTAGATCTCCGAGAAATTTTTCACGCGACAACCCGAGAATTGCGCCAAACCATGAAATGCGATCGAGTCGGGCTTTACCGTTTCAATCCTGACTGGAGCGGCGAATTTGTAGCCGAATCCGTTGACAGCAAGTGGATTTCTTTCATCCAAGCACAGCAAATAGACCCCAACTTCACAGAAGGCGCCTTAGAAAGCGAAAATTGCCTCGTCCAAAAATTCGATAGCACCTCACAAGAAATCTGCGATACTTATTTGCAAGAAACCGCAGGTGGAGCCTACAGCAGAGGTAAAACTTACCTTTGCGTCCAAGATATTTACAAGCAAGGCTTCAGCCCTTGTTACATCGAATTGCTAGAAAGATTTCAAGCCAAATCCTATATTACCGTCCGAATTTTCTGCGGTGACAAGCTCTGGGGATTGCTAGCATCCTATCAAAATTCAGCTCCCCGTCAGTGGAGCGAAGCTGAAATCAACGTTGCAGTTCATGTAGGCACCCAGCTAGGAGTAGCATTGCAGCAAGCCGAATTGCTCGCTCGCACTCAAAGGCAGTCAATGGAACTGATTAAATCCAAAGAAAACGCGGAAGTTGCCAACCGCGCCAAAAGCCAATTTCTCGCTTCCATGAGTCACGAATTGCGGACGCCTCTCAATGCCATTCTCGGTTTTTCCCAAGTCATGGCTCGCAACATTTCTATCACACCAGAACAAAAAGAATACATAGAAATTATCAACCGCAGCGGCGAACATTTGCTAGAACTCATCAATGATGTTTTGTCAATGTCCAAAATAGAAGCAGGTCAAATTACCATTAATGAAAGCCGCTTCAACCTCTACAACATTCTCGACAGCCTCAGAGAAATGCTGCAACTAAAAGCCAACTCCAAAGGCTTGCATCTAATCTTTGAAAATATCGGCGATTTGCCGCAGTACATTCAAACAGACGAATCTAAATTGCGGCAAGTTTTAATTAACTTGCTCGGCAATGCAATTAAATTTACTCAACACGGAATTGTTACTCTGCGCGTTAGCAGCCAAGCAGAAACCAACGTGAGTGAAGAAAATCAATCTCAATTGCTGTTTGAAATTTCCGACACCGGCCCCGGCATTTCCCCCTTGGAACTTCCCACATTATTCAAGCCCTTCGTACAAACCGAAACAGGTCGAAGATCCATGCAGGGAACCGGGCTAGGATTGCCGATCAGCCAACAGTTTGTCAGGATTATGGGAGGTGATATTTCTGTGGAAAGTCAACTCGGTCAAGGCACAACTTTCACGTTTAATATCCAGGTTAAGTTAGTAACAGAAAGCGACGAACAAGAAAAAACGACGGCAAAACAAGTTATTGCTTTAGAAGCCGGACAGCAAATTTATCGGATATTAATAGTTGAAGATGTAGCCGAAAATCGCCAACTGCTGCTTAAGTTGCTCGCACCGCTGGGATTTGAAGTCGAGGAAGCAACTAACGGTCAAGAAGGAATTGCTTTACAGTCAACTTGGAAGCCGCACCTGATCTTAATGGATATGCTGATGCCAGTGATGGACGGGTACGCAGCAACCAAACTGATCAAACAAACTCCAGAAGGAAAAGAAACCATAATTATTGCCCTGACTGCTAGTGCTTTTGACGAGCAGCGACACATAATTTTGTCTGCTGGTTGTGATGATTTCATTTGTAAACCGTTTCGGGAAGAGGTACTATTTGAAAAGATAGCTCATCACCTGAACCTGCGGTATATTTATGAGGAAGAAAACTCATCTACTTCTGGTTCGGCACCGCAACTGCTGAAAAGTTTGACCGCGGAGGATTTGAGTGTAATGCCCAGAGACTGGGTAGTCGATTTGTACCAAGCAGCACTTTGCGTTGACGACAATCGCATTCTCCAACTGATCGAGCAAATTCCCGAAACTGAAGCAAATCTAGCTAACGCTTTAAAAGATTTGGTCGAGAATTTTCGGATAGATATCATTATTGATTTAACTCAATTATATTATGATGAACGACCAGCCACTACCAGCGACTCCTAGAGACATTCTGATCGTTGACGATATGCCGGACAATTTGCGACTTTTATCCACTATGCTCGGATCCCACGGGTATCAAGTCAGGAAGGCGATTAACGGACAACTGGCTCTGCAAGCGGCACAAATGTCTCCTCCGGATCTAATTTTACTAGATATTAATATGCCGAAAATGAACGGCTATGAAGTTTGTCAGCAGTTAAAAATAATTGAAAATACTAAAGATATTCCGGTGATTTTTATTAGTGCGCTAGATGACGTGCTGGAAAAAGTTAAAGCTTTTCAAGTAGGAGGAGTAGATTATATTACTAAGCCTTTTCAAGTAGAAGAAGTTTTGGCCCGCGTCGAAAACCAACTTTCGCTGCGATCGCTGCAATCGAAACTGCAACAGCAAGCCAGGGAATTGCACGATCGCAATTCGAGATTGCAGGAAGAAATCGCGGAACGGCAGCGGGCTCAAGAATCAATCCGGTTTTTGCTGGAAATTACGCGGGCGATCGGCGAAGCTGTAAACTTTGACTCAGCTTTAGAAGTAATTCTGCACCAAGTTGGCGAAACAATCGGATGGGATTTAGGAGAAGCTTGGATTCCCAATGCAGAAAGAACTTTCCTGGAATCTGCCAGGGGTTGGTATGCGGGCAACGCCAGCATGGACTGGTTCCGCAGGGAAAGCAAAAAACTGACATTTGCCAGGAATATTGGGCTACCGGGACGAGTTTGGGTATCCAAGCAACCGGAGTGGGTAGAAGATATTACCCAGGGCTACCCGCCTTTTACTCGAAGTCAAATAGCACAAGCAACCGGATTTAAAGCAGCTTTTGGTGTGCCGATTGTGGTAGGCGATGAACTCTTGGCAGTGCTGGTTTTCTTTAAAATTTTGCCAGGTAGGAAAGACGCGCGATTTATAGATGTTTTTGATGCTGTAGGCAGTCAATTAGGTTCTTTGATTCAGCGCAAAAAAGCCGAAGAATTACTGCGAATTGCTGAAGAAAGATATCACAGTATTGTCGAAAATGCGATGGAAGGCATTTTTCAAAGCACGCCTTCAGGAGGGTTTATTAGCGCTAATCCAGCTTTAGCAAAATTGTATGGTTATAACTCGCCAGCAGAACTGATGTTATGTATTAAAAATACTTCTCAAGTGTACATTGAGCCGGAACGCCGCCAGGAATTCGAGGCGGCTATGGATGCACAAAATGCTGTGTTGGGGTTTGAATCTATGGTCTCTCACAAAGACGGCCACCGGATTTGGGTATCAGAAAATGCCCGAGCTGTTAGAGATGAAAAAGGTGAGCTGATGTATTATGAAGGTACTGTTTCTGATATTACAGAGCGTAAATTAGCTCAAGAAGCGCTCAAAGTTCAACAGGAACAAAGCGAGAAGTTGCTGTTAAATATTTTACCGAAACCAATAGCTGAACGTTTGAAAGCGGAGCAAACTACAATTGCTGATAGTTTTGCAGAAGTCAGTGTTTTATTTGCTGATATTGTTGGCTTTACTGAACTGTCGGCGAGAATGTCTCCGACGGAGTTGGTAAAGCGATTGAACGTGATTTTTTCGCACTTTGACCAGTTAGCTGAAAAGTACGGTGTGGAGAAAATTAAGACGATTGGTGATGCTTATATGGTAGTTGGGGGATTGCCGACGCCGAGAGACGATCATGCTGAGGCGATCGCCCAAATGGCCTTGGGAATGCAGGCAAAAATAGCTAAGTTGTCGGCCGAGACAGGAGAAAAACTGGCAATTCGCATCGGTATCAATTCCGGGCCGGTGGTAGCGGGAGTGATTGGTGTGAGCAAGTTTACCTATGATTTGTGGGGAGATACGGTGAATGTGGCGGCGAGGATGGAAGTTACGGGATTTTCCGGCAGCATTCAAGTTACTGATGTCACTTATGAGCTTTTGAAAGATAAGTATTTGTTTGAGAGGCGAGGGATGATTCCGGTAAAAGGTAAGGGGGAGATGATGACTTATTGGTTGTTGCAAAAAAAGTAAAAATTGGGAATGGGGCATGGGGCATCGGGCATGGGTCATGGGGCATGGGGCATTGGGCATTGGGCATTGGGCATTGGGCATTGGGCATTGGGTATTGCAACTGACAACAAATAACCAATCACCAATCACAAATCACCAATCACAAATCACCAATCACAAATCACCAATCACAAATCACCAATCACCAATCACCAATCACCAATCATTAATCATTAATCATTAATAATTCATGACTACTGACTACTGACTACTGACTTCTTCCTTCTGCTATGATGAAAGTAGTTAACGAAACTTTACATAATAGCCGTGACTGCACAACAATTAGTATCTGCAACCAGCTTTGAAAAATTAATTTGGACTTGGAAAGGTCACAAAATCCAATATACCGTCCAAGGCACGGGCCGCCCTCTGATTTTGATTCATGGATTTGGGGCTTCGATCGGGCATTGGCGGCAAAATATCCCCGCACTCGCTGCCGGCGGCTACCGCGTATTTGCCCTGGACTTGTTGGGATTCGGGGCTTCCGGGAAACCGGCCCTCGATTACACCCTGGAATTGTGGGAAGAATTACTCACCGATTTCTGGGCAGATTTGGTACAGGAACCGGCGGTATTTGTCGGAAATTCGATCGGCGCATTGCTAAGTTTGATGGTAGTCGCCAACCATCCAGAAATCTCCGCCGGCGGTGTCTTAATCAACTGTGCCGGCGGACTCAACCACCGACCCGAAGAACTGAGTTTTCCCCTGGGATTAATCATGGGGACTTTTGCTAAATTAGTTCGATCGCCCATCATCGGCCCCTTTGTCTTCAACAACATCCGGCAAAAACACCGCATCCGCAACACCCTGCGCCAAGTCTACGGCAATCGGGAAGCCATTACCGACGAACTCGTAGAACTCCTCCACGCGCCCTCCTGCGAGCCCGGAGCTCAACAAGTATTTGCCTCGATTCTCACGGCCCCAGCAGGCCCTCAACCGTCGGAATTGCTGCCAAAGGTCGATCGTCCGTTATTGGTACTTTGGGGCGCAGATGACCCCTGGACGCCGATCGCCGGTAGCCAGATTTACCAAGAATTGGCCACCAACGGTAAACCCGTCAAATTTGTCTCAATTCCCAACACAGGCCACTGTCCCCACGACGAACGACCAAATGAGGTGAATACTCTGATTTTGGACTGGCTGGTTGAATTCAAGTAAATTTTTTCGGCTTGGATGGATGTGCAGGGCGATCGGCTAAACCCTTGCATTACAAAGGTTCTGCCTCGATCGCACGCACCCGCAGCAGACTCAAAAAAAAACTTTTGTTAAAAGTATTGACACAATGTACTGAGTTAGCTATATTAATGGACGTGTGAGGAGCGAACCAGAAGAAGCACCGAGACGAAACACGGCCAGTCGTCGGTGCTTTTTCTGTTGAAAGACATTTTTAAAATTATAGGGACACGGCAGTGCCGTGCCCCTATAATTTTGGGAAAATTATTATTGCTACAAATATCAGCGATCGCCCAAAACAAATTGTTCGATCGCCAACGCCACCCCATCATCCTCCACATCCGGCGCCACCCAATTAGCAACAGCCTTCACCCCATCAGGAGCATTCCCCATCGCCACGCCCACACCCGCGTAGGAAATCATTTCTAGATCGTTAAAATTGTCGCCGATCGCCATCACATTCGCCGCCTGCAAACCCAAAATTTCCTCCGCCAAATACTTCACCGCATCTCCCTTATTCGCCAAAGGATGCGTCGCTTCAAAAAAAGTAGCAACGGATCGAGTTAAATAAAGCTCCGCAGGCGTGTAACGCTCGCGCATACTAATGAGCAAGCCGTCGAGTACCTCCGGATTCTGGCACAAAGCCAAGACTTTCGTCGGTTCCCCCGGAATATCTCGCCGCAAATCTTTAATTACATTTGGTTCAATACCCGATCGTTCGGCATAAAGTCGGGTAGCTGTGGTAATTTCCGGTACATACAGTTTATCGTCAATGTAGAAATGGATCGACAGGAGCGATCGCAATTCCGGTACTTCAAAATGCTCTAACAATTGCAAAGCCCTTGGTATCGACAGCGGTAAGTGGCGCAGCCGCTTTTGACTCGCGACATCTTGAATCCACGCGCCCTGGTAGCAAATCAGCGGCAGAGTTGAGCCGATATGCGAGTGGAAACGCAAAGCAGACTGGTACATCCTGCCCGTAGCGACAGCTACTTTCACTCCCCGCGACTGGGCTGCCGAAATGGCCTGCTTGACCGGTTCTCGGATCTGATTTGACAAACCTGCGATCGTCCCGTCGATATCCACTACCAGTAGTTTAATGTCTGCGGTGCCCAAAGCGCGATCGGTCGCAGTAGCTGGATTTGAGGCAGTTATATTCTGCATGATTGTTTTGAGATTTTACCTGTTGATTTGCACGCACCAGTTTATTTTGGCACTGGCGCGATCGCAAAATACAATTTTTGATTTTTTGAATACTACAATATAGATAAGTATTACCTGAAGTCAGGACACGGCAGTGCCGTTTCCCTACGATTAATCTGGTGTAGAAATCAGGACACGGCAGTGCCGTTTTCCTACGATTAATCTGGTGTAGGGACTAAGGCCAAGCCGTCTCCTCTCTATCATTCCAGCCCAGCCGAAATTTATATAAAACTTCAATTTTTAAATCACTCCCAAACAGCATGATTACTATTCCAGGATACCGCATTGACGGAGAACTTTATACAAACCCCCACACAGTTATTTATCGAGGGATGCAGCTTGAAGAACAAAAACCAGTTATCCTGAAAACTCTCACACCGACCTACCCTACCCCAGCGCGAATAGCCCAACTCCTGCACGAAGCAGAAATCCTTAAAAATTTAAATTTACCAGGAATAGTCAAACTTTACAAGCTTGAAAAATACAATCACTTTCCTGTTTTAATTTTAGAAGATTTTGGTGGCATTTCCCTAAAAGATTTTCTCAGCACCAACCAGCTAGAGTTACAACAATTTCTCCAAATAGGCATAAAACTAGCAGAAACTCTCGGACAACTCCACGAAAATCACATCATTCACAAAGATATTAAACCCAGCAATATTATTGTCAATATCCAGACTGGGGATGTCAAAATTACTGATTTTGCGATCGCCTCCCTGCTACCAGGCGAAAACCCCACCCTGGCCCACCCCCATTTACTCGAAGGAACCCTCGCCTATCTGTCTCCCGAACAAACGGGACGCATGAATCGGGCGATCGACTACCGCACCGATTTTTATTCTTTAGGCGTCACTTTTTATGAAATGCTCTGCGGCGAATTGCCTTTTAATGCGATCGATCCGATGGAATTAGTGCACTGCCATATTGCTAAAACGCCCGTTTCTCCTGGCGAAAATAGAAAGCAGAAAGTCAAAGGCAGCATCAATCAAACAGAAAGCGACGAGATTCCTCTAGCCGTTGACGATATCGTAATGAAGCTATTAGCAAAAACTGCCGAAGACAGGTATAAAAGTGCTTTCGGACTTTTGTACGACTTGGAAAATTGTCTCGCTCAACTCCAAACAAGCGGCGCAATTTCTCACATCACCCTCGGCGAGCAAGATCGGTCAACTCACCTGCAAATTTCCCAAAAACTTTACGGACGAGAAGCCGAAGTTAATCTACTTCTCAATACGTTCGATCGCATGAAGCGAGGCTATACAGAAATCCTACTTATTTCCGGTTGTGCCGGCCTTGGCAAATCGTCGCTTGTCTATGAAATTTACCAACCCATACTCCGGGAAAATGGGTATTTTATTGACAGCAAATTTGAGAAATTCAAGCGCGATATTCCCTACGCTTTTTTGCTCCAAGCTTTTCAAGACTTGTTGCAGCAAATTCTCACAGAAACAGCCGCCAAAGTGCTAGTTTGGAAACAAAAAATTTTAAATGCTCTCGGTAGCAACTGCCAAGTAATTATTGAAGTTATTCCCGAAGTAGAACTGATTGTCGGGTCGCAGCCTTCTGTGCCAGATTTAGGATCGAATGAATCTCAAAATCGCTTTAATTTAGTATTTCAAAAATTCATCCGCATCTTTACTCAAAAAGCACACCCGCTGGTAATTTTTCTCGATGACTTGCAGTGGATTGATTCAGCCTCGCTCAAGTTAATCCAACTGCTAGCAACTGACATGGCCAGCCAATACTTATTAATAATCGGAGCCTATAGAGAATCAGAAGTAGATGCAAATCATCCCGTAATGCTAGCCGCAGAAACAATTAGGAAAGCAGGCGGGAATGTAAGTACGATCGCCCTTTTGCCTTTAGATATTAACAGCGTCAATCAACTCGTCGCGGATACTCTGAGCTGCGCCCCAGAAAAATCGCTACCTTTGGGACAATTACTGTTTCACAAAACCGGAGGAAATCCATTTTTTATAGCCCAATTGCTGAAGTCTCTTTACTCCCAAAAAATGCTACAATTTAAATTTGTAGCCTCTGAAAATTCGGTCGATCGAGCCGAACCTCACTTGTCTGACTTTGCCGAACAAATCCCAGAACAAGCTGTGAAAAAATGCAAAATCACAGGCGAGTGGCAGTGGGACATTGAGCAAATACAAGAAATAGGAATAACTGACAATGTTGTGGAATTAATGATAGACAACATTCAGAAACTTTCAGGTAATACGCAGGAACTGCTAACATTAGCCGCTTGTATAGGCAACAAATTTGATTTAGCAATTCTCTCCCAAATCAGCGAACAACCTCTGACTTCCGCAGCAACACACCTCTGGGAGGCAGTTCAGTCCGGTCTGATTTTGCCCGTGAATAACGCTTACAAAATTCCGATCGCACTAGCAGCAAGCACAGGGTTAACAGACCAAATATCTAGAGACGTTACAGATGAATTGTCCCTACCAGTTGCTGATGCTGGTAGCGCAACTTATAAATTTTTGCACGAGCGAGTTCAGCAAGCAGCTTACGCTTTAATATCCGAATCTCAGAAACAAGAAATTCATCTCAAAATCGGCAGATTCTTGCTGCAAAACGCGCATCCAGAGCAATTAGAAAACCATATTTTCGATTTAGTCAACCAACTAAATGCAGCCCAACCAATCATCAGCAGTGAATTAGAAAAACTTCATTTATGTAAATTAAATTTAATGGCGGGCCGCAAAGCAAAAGCCAGTGCAGCTTATGAACTCGCTGTCAAATATTTGGCCGCAGGTATTGCATTGCTTCCCATGCAAAGTTGGCAAACCGACTACGACTTGACTCTTGCACTCTACGAGTCAGCAGCAGAAGCAGCTTACCTCAATACCGATTTTGAACAAATGGAAAAATGGGCAAAAATTGTCTTGCAATACGCCAAAAATGAACTAGACAAAATCAAAGTTTTTGAAATCCGAATCACAGCTTGTGCGATGCAAACCAAACTGCAAGAAGCGGTAACAATTGGTCGGGAATCACTCACAATGTTAGGAATAAACTTTCCAAAATCGCCAACTCCCCTCCACATTCAGCAAGCACTTACCAAAACCTCAGCTTATTTAACAGGAAAAAAGATAGAAGATTTAATTGACTTGCCTATGATGACCGAGCCGCGTAAATTAGCAACTATGCGCGTCCTTTCCAGTATGTTGTCGGCTACCTCGATTGTTGAACCCATACTGTTGCCGTTGATTGTCTGCGAGCAAGTTAATTTATCTATAAACTACGGAAACTCTGCTTTTTCTGCCTTCGGTTATGCTAATTACGGAGCAATTTTAAAAGGAATAGTTAGAGACATTGAATCGGGCGAGCGATTTGGTCAATTAGCATTAAATTTGATCGCTCGGCTAAATGCTTTAGAATTCAAAAGCAAGACTCTTAATTTAGTTGCCTTCATTTTGATGCACGGCAAACATCACGTTAAAGATACTTTACCTCTGTTAGAAGAAGCCTATCAAAGCGCGCTCGAAAATGGTGATTTAGAATCGGTTGGATATTCTGCCGTAAATATTTGTCAGTCCTTGTATTTTATTGGTCAAGAATTGCCGCAACTGGAACGAAAAATGGTAAATGACAACCATTTGCTATTTCAACTAAAGCAAGAAACGGTATTGACTTGGAATCAAATATATTGGCAAACAGTTTTGCAATTGATGGGGAAAATGGAAAGCCCCGACATTTTATTACGTGAAGCTTACAGCGAAAAAACATTATTGCCGCTGCTGTTGAAAGTTAACGATCGAGTGGGACTTCAAACTTTTTACTTACAGAAATTAATATTAGCCTATTTATTTGGCAATGTCGAGCTGGCGCTAGAAAATGCAGCGCAAGCCGAAGTTTATTTAGACGGAGTTGTGGGGTTTATTAATGTTCCTGAATACCATTTTTATGATTCTCTAGCCCGACTCGCAGCATATCCATCGGCAACAAAAGAGGTACAAGAAGAGCATCTTTTTTACGCAAACACCAACCTAAAAAAAATGCAAAAAAAAGCACTTTCTGCGCCGATGAACCTCCAGCACAAATGTGACTTGATTGCCGCTGAAAAAGCTCGAATATTGGGAGATATTGTGAGAGCAATGGAATATTACGACTCCGCCATTGCCGGAGCGCAAACAAACGGATACATACAGGTACAAGCACTAGCAGCAGAATTGGCAGGAGCATTTTATTTATCGATTGGACGAGAAAGAATTGCGAAAACTTACTTGACAGAAGCGCGTTATTGCTATCAGCGCTGGGGAGCTAAAGCGAAAGTAGCGCATTTAGAATCAAAATACTCGCAGTTGCTGACTTCACCCTCGATTTCAACGAATATCGAAACTCACAAATCTACGAGTAGCGCTTGCACTACGAGCGACGGTGCAGGCGTACTAGACTTGACAACAGCAGTAAAAGCATCGCAAACCTTAGCGGGCGAAATAGTTCTAGACAAACTGCTGGCAAAACTGATGAAAATTGTTATTGAAAATGCCGGGGGACAAAAAGGCTTTTTAATACTAGAAAAATCTGGTCAATGGGTGATTGAAGCATCAGGCTCTGTGGATGTCGAGCGGGTTAATGTAATGCAATCAATTCCGATAGATTTTGTATGTGAAGATCGAGAAGTAACTTTGCTGGCAGTTTCTGTTGTCAACTACGTCGCCCGTACCCAGGAAAGTATAGTTTTAAATGATGCCACCCGCGAAGGACAATTTACTCGCGCACCTTATATAATTGCGGTTCAACCTAAATCAATTCTTTGCACTCCCTTAATCCATCAAGGCAAACTCAGTGGCATTTTATATTTAGAAAACAATCTGACTACAGGCGCTTTTACGCCAGACAGGTTGGAACTATTAAAACTGCTGTCTTCTCAAATTTCTATCTCGATTGAAAACGCCCAACTTTACATGAACTTGCAGCAATTCAATCAGAATCTTGAAAACTTAGTTCAGCAGCGTACCTGCGAATTGTCCCAAACTTTAGAAGACTTAAAATCGGCTCAAAATAAACTGGTAGAAGCGGAAAAAATGGCTGCTCTCGGAGGGTTGGTTGCAGGTGTCGCCCACGAAATAAATACTCCCATCGGCGTAGGTATCACTGCCGCCTCGCTACTGGCTGAAAAAGTCACCAAATTTTTGGATCTTTACAGCAAGGGACAAATTAAACGATCGGAGCTAGAAAAATTCCTGGATACGGCGCTGCAAAGCAGTAATATGATCTTATCCAACCTCACGCGGGCGGCAGATTTGATTCACAGTTTTAAAGAAGTGGCTGTAGATCAGTCGAGCGAATTAAAACGCACGTTTAACGTGAAAAACTATCTAGAGGAGATTTTGACATCCTTAAGCGCCAAACTCAGAAGAACTAAGCACAAAGTAGAGATTAAGTGCGATGAAAATATTGTACTGGACAGTTACCCCGGTGTGTTCTCTCAAATTGTGACAAATCTGGTGTTGAATTCCCTAATTCACGCTTACGATGGAGAAAATGGGGGGATTCTGGCGTTTGATTTGAAACTAGAGGGCGATCGGCTAATATTTGAATATGCCGATAACGGCAAAGGAATTACCCCAGAAAATCTCAGTAAAATTTTTGAACCATTCTTTACGACAAAAAGAGGTCAGGGCGGCACAGGATTGGGACTGCACATTATTTACAACCTTGTCACGCAAAAACTAAAAGGCAGAATTCGCTGCGAAAGTCAAGTACAAAAAGGCACAAAATTTATGATAGAATTTCCTGTTATAAGAAGAAATTAGTTATTATACTGTCAGTTTTAATATAATTCTATTTAGGAGAACGATAAATGTCAGAAGCTAGTAAAAATGTGTTGGCTGCGGGCGATGACGAATTAATAGTGGCAGGCGACGATGAATTAATATTTGCCGACGAAGACGAGACGGAAGACAAGCCGATCGCAGGCAGTTGGAAAATATTGATTGTAGACGATGAAATAGAAATTCATAATATTACAAAACTCGCTTTAAATGAATTTATATTTGAAAACAAAGCGATCGCATTTATCAGCGCTTACTCAGGTAAAGAAGCCAAAGAAATAATCGAAGCCCATCCAGACATAGCCTTGATTTTACTCGATGTAGTCATGGAAACAGAAGAGGCAGGCTTGGAAGTAGTAAAGTACATCCGCGATATTTTAGAGAATCAAGTAGTACGGATTATTTTGCGTACCGGACAGCCAGGACAAGTGCCAGAAGATGTAGTAATTGTCAGCTACGATATTAATGATTACAAAACAAAAACAGAACTAACAAACAAAAAGTTATTTACCACGGTAGTGACAGCACTCAGAGCATTTCGCGCCCTGACTCAAATTGAAGCCAGCAAAAGTGAACTAGAAAAAATAGCAGCAGCGTCAGCGCGCTTTGTACCCAAAGAATTTTTGAAATTCCTCCAAAGAGAAAGCATAGTTGATGCCAGATTGGGAGACTCTGTACAGGCAGAAATGACGATTATGTTTGCTGATATTCGTTCATTTACAAGTTTGTCAGAGAGTATGTCTCCCCGAGAAAATTTTGAATTTCTCAACTCTTACTTAAGCCGAGTTGGCCCAGTTATCCGCCAGTACAACGGTTTTATAGATAAATATATTGGCGACGGGATTATGGCTTTGTTTCCTAACTGTGCTGAAGATGCTGTGCAAGCGGGAATAGAGATGCAGCAGCAAGTTAAAATTTATAACAAACACAGACAAAATTGTGGATACAAACCTATTTCTATAGGGATTGGCTTGCATACTGGAACTTTAATGTTGGGTACTATTGGCGAGGCGGAACGGATGGAAAGTACAGTCATTTCTGATGCTGTAAATTTAGCCTCTAGGGTGGAAGGATTGACAAAGCTTTATGGAGTTGGTATTGTTGCTAGCGTTCAGACTTTGTGCCGGATTGACGACCCCCAACATTATAAGTGCCGATTTCTCGATCGCGTTCAAGTAAAAGGAAAACAAGCGCCGGTGGCTGTGTTTGAGATTTATGACGGCGATTCGGATATGATGATCGAACTAAAAGGAAAAACCCAAACTGATTTTGAACAGGGCATTTTTTTTCACTACCAGCAGCAATTCGCGCAAGCGAGGCAAATGTTTATGCGTGTCTTGCAAGTGAACAAGTATGATAAGGCTGCATTGTTTTATGCAGAACGCTGCGATATGTTGATGAAGAATGCACTGATTATGACTCTGGAAGGGATAGAGATATAGGGCATGGGGCATGGGGCATGGGGCATGGGGCATGGGGCATGGGGCATGGGGCATGGGGCATAGGGAATTGGGCCGAAAAGAATTAGGAAATGGGCATCAGCTAAGACAGTGAACAGTGAACAGTGAACAGTGAACAGTGAACAAATAACTTAATTTATGCGATTAAAATCTCTTGATGTTTTTCGCGGAATTGCGATCGCCTCAATGATTCTAGTGAACAACCCCGGCAGTTGGAAACAGGTGTATCCGCCGCTAGATCACGCAGAATGGCACGGGTGCACCCCGACAGACTTGGTATTTCCCTTTTTTCTGTTCATCGTTGGCTGTGCGATGTCCTTCTCGCTGTCAAAATATACTGAAACTACTACAAAAATAGAAACAAATATTTATTGGCGAATTGCGCGGCGGGCGGCGATTTTATTTGTATTAGGATTGCTGCTAAATACATCTTCGATCGCCCTTGACGTACTTTTGAACGGCGCCCCAGTGGAAAATTTCGGTAAAATCAGGATTATGGGAGTATTGCAGCGCATCGGTTTAGCGTATGCAATTAGTGCGATCGCGATTCTGAACCTTTCCCCCCGCAATCAAAAACTGCTCGCTGTTGCGGTGCTTTTAGGCTATTGGGGCGTATTATTCGTATTTGCTGTAGGGGGGTACACTGAATACGCACTGACGCCAGAGGGATATTTGGGTGGATATGTCGATCGGCTAATTCTGGGTAGCCAACACCTCTACAAAGGCGGCCCCTTCGATCCTGAAGGACTGTTGAGTACGTTACCAGCAGTTGTCACAGTTTTGTCTGGCTATTTTACAGGGGAATGGCTGCGCGTGCAGCCAATCAAAACCCGGACGAGTTTAAATTTAGTAATTAGTGGATTGTGTTGCTTAGTAATTGGTCATTTGTGGGGATTTTTATTTCCGATCAACAAACAATTGTGGACGAGTTCCTTTGTGGTTTTTACCGCTGGTTGGGCGTTGCTATTGCTAGCGGCTTGCTACGAAACAATAGAAGTGCGAAATTGGAAATGGGGATGGCCGTTTGAAATCATGGGATTGAATGCAATTTTCTTGTTTGTTGCCTCTGGTATTGTCGCTAGACTTTTGTTAAAAACTCATATCGGCATTGGTAAAACTGCTCCAACAACTTACACTTGGATTTATGAAAACTGGTTTGTGCCTTGGGCTGGGCCGTTGAATGGTTCTCTGGCTTTTGCAGTGACGGCGGTATTGTGTTGGTGGTTGATTTTGTATGGAATGTACCGTCGAGGTTGGGTGATTAAAATTTGAATTGTGGCTTGTTAAACAAGTGAGTTCGTTGATAAGTTGTGAACAACGAGTCTTGACAGTCAAAAGCTGTTTGTAGTATAATAGTTGTATATTTTTTTACGGTTTTTAACGTGGATATTCTAATTGAGTCAACAAGGGAATTTGAGAAAGATATTGCGCTGCTAAATGAAGATGAGAAAGCCGCAGTAATTCAAAAAATTAATTATTGTGCCAGCCTTTTTCCTACTCAAAAATCAAATGTGTATCGCAAGCTGCGTCGTCTCCCGCTATCGTCAGACCTGAATGGTTACGAGTCTTCGCTTTATACGCTACGAATTTCTCAAAAACTAAGAGTGGTTTTGGCGGTTGACGAAGACCCTATTTTTGGGCAAGCTATTT
Organism: Microcoleus sp. PH2017_09_SFU_O_A; assembly: GCF_020738625.1. NCBI lineage: Bacteria > Bacillati > Cyanobacteriota > Cyanophyceae > Oscillatoriales > Microcoleaceae > Microcoleus > Microcoleus sp. PH2017_09_SFU_O_A. The sequence continues at coordinate 38,606 of NZ_JAEQCF010000018.1, read as the reverse complement.
TTACTCTTTTTCGAGCAGTTCTACACGACGAACTCGATCGAGCATATAACGATGTAGCAGAGTCTTTGTATCAAGACCTACTTCAGGGCGATCGAGAAACTGCCTAGATATCATCAGCTTGGTTATGGCACAAAATCTTACTCTATGCGATGAATATGGCATTATTTACGAAGCTATGAAAATTTTGCCAGATGATGAGCTAAAGATTAGTTTTCTGGAAGCTTTAGCAGAACTTGAAGACCAGGAATGTCACAGAACGAGACAATTTCCCAAAACGAGACTGCATAAAGTTAAAGGTGTGAAGCAGGCAGTTTATCGCGCTGATATTGATAAAGTCTCAGGCTGGCGCATCCACGTTCAGTACGTCAATGGACAGATTCATCTTAAGGATATTATTGAAGGGCAAAGACACGACAATGTAATTGAGGTGATAAAATCCAAGAAGTCACGCTACCAGTAACTCTCAATTTTACCAAAATGTTTTTACTGAAGACAGCTAAGGAGAAGAAACAATGATACAGCCAGTGATTTTAGAAAAATTAGAAGAACTACCAGAGTCTTTTCAGACAGAGGTGCTTCATTACATCGAGTTTTTGATTGAGAAGTACGCTCAAAAATCTCCTCAAGAAAAACCACCGAAAAAGCGTCGTGTTGCAGGAACGATGGAAGGTATGATTATCATGGCAGATGATTTCGATGAGCCGCTTGAGGAAACGATCGACTAAAAAACCCTCAAAGGACTGCTCCATCTAGTTGTTGTACCCCTGGAACACACCAATCGTTTCGCAAAATTGCCCACAATGCCACGTCCTCAAACATCCCCCATTTTCGTACTCGTTGGCGCAGCATCCCTTCGTACACAAGCCCATTTTTTCGCAAAACTTGCCCGGAACTTGGATTTCTAATCATGTGGTAAGCGTAGAGTCGATTGAGTTCTAATTCTTCAAATCCAAATCGCAGCACTGGTTTTAAGGCTTCGCTCATATATCCCTGTCCCCACGCTTCAACGGCCAACCAAAAACTCAATTCAGCCTGAGAATGCTCTCGTTCAATGTCTCGAATTTCAATGATTCCGTTAAACTTCTTTTCAAATCTCTGCTCCATGACAAAGGTGACAGAATGCCCCGCTTCAAACTCAGCCTTTTGTCGAGCAATGTATCGCTCAGCTTCGCCATCGGGATAGGGATGAGGAATTGAAATCATGGTGTCAGCAATCTGACGAACACTAGCAGCAGCCTGGATTGAGGATAAATCTGCGCTAATGAGCGGACGCAAAATTAATCGATCTGTCAGTAGTTTAAATTGAGCGCTCATGAAACTATCCAACTGTGACTCTTTTCTGTTAAGGCACCCATTTGGGATCTGTTCTTAAAATATCAGGCCCAGGGTCAATCCGTCTTAACTAAATACCATTTATAAAAAGTCTTGTTACACAACAATTTTTTGGGTTGTTTGTTGAACGATTGTGTAAGGTGCGTCGCGATCGAGATTGTCGCTCTTTTCTTAGGGATTTTCGATCGCGACACACCCTACGAATACTTGACTGCGGACCGATCGACTAAAATCGATATATAGCCTTTCTCACATTCACGAGGTACAAGTCTTGACCTGAAAAGCTTTACGCTGTAAAGGTTCCAACATATCTTGGCATACCTCATCTTTCTGAAAAAGGCTATATTCAAAATACGTAAGCGATGATGAACCCCAGATTACCTATACCGATCGTTCATAGCGACCCCGACATTTTAGGCGGAACTCCTGTCTTTATCGGCACTCGCGTCCCGATGAAGACTTTGCTTGATTATCTCGAAGCTGGTGATTCGCTCAACGAGTTTCTCGACCATTTCCCTAGTGTCAGCCGCGAACAAGCGATCGTACTTCTCGCCACGATCCGATCGCCGCACAACAACATTTAACATTGATTGATGTCCGCTTCCTCAAGATCGATCGCCCGCCCGATCGGAAATCCGATCGCCCGCCCGACACATTTTCCACAAATTAACAGCCCAACCCTGCCAAACTCAACGATTTTAGCGATTTGCCGATCGCCCGCCAGCGCACCCTAACTATAAATGAGCCCAAATCGTTAAAATAAAAAAAAGATACGTAATAGGCAGGCCCGTTCAATGATCCCAACAGTTATAGAACAATCCGGTCGCGGCGAACGCGCCTTTGACATTTACTCGCGACTCCTGCGCGATCGCATCGTCTTCTTGGGCCAACAGGTTGACTCCGACTTAGCCAACCTGATCGTAGCCCAATTGCTATTTTTAGACGCCGAAGACCCGGAGAAAGATATTTACCTCTATATCAACTCCCCCGGCGGATCGGTAACAGCAGGTATGGGCATTTTTGACACGATGAACCACATCCGCCCCGACATTTGCACTATTTGTCTTGGTTTGGCCGCCAGCATGGGCGCTTTTCTGCTGAGTGCGGGCGCTAAAGGCAAGCGGATGAGTTTGCCTCACTCCCGGATTATGATCCACCAACCTCTGGGCGGAGCTCAAGGACAAGCTACCGATATTGAAATTCAGGCGAAAGAGATTTTGTACCACAAACAGCGCCTGAATCAATTTTTGGCAGATCATACCGGTCAGCCGCTTTCCCGCATTGAAGAAGATACCGAACGCGATTTCTTTATGTCGGCTGAAGAAGCAAAGGACTATGGTTTGGTCGATCAAGTGATCGATCGCCGTCCTTCTGCTAGCCGCCCGATCGCTGCTGTGGCGTAAATAGTCCTAGACGCACGGGTAGTCAGAAACCGGGTTTTTTGCGAAAATCCTTCGTTGTAATCCACAGATTAAGTAAAAAACCCGGTTTCTTTGGCCGGAAGCATCTCAGCTTTGCAAAAAGCATTTTTTTTTATAGTGCTGTCCCCGCTCGCGTATTCTACAACTCGCGAGCGGGGACAGCACTATAAATGCCAAACTGAGATGCCCCCCCTTTGGCCTCAATTCGTCCAGAACTGGTAAATTAAAAATTAAAAATGGAGAATATTTCCCTGTTTTTAATTTTTATTTTTTATGAACCGCTCAATTACTGTTAATAAAAACAGTTTATAGTGATTCACTAAAGTCCGCAAGAAAGAAGGACTGAAGTCCTCACTACAAACCTGCAAGAAAGAAGGACTAAAGTCCTCACTACAAACCTATTTTCCTGATTGTTAAGGTAAAGATTCGAGATATTGCAGGAAGTCGAACAATTCTTCTCTATTTAAGAAATGTCGTGCTTCTTTGCCGTAACCTTGTTTGAGATAATCTTTTCCTTGGTTGGCTGTCCATCCCAATCTCTTGATTTCTTCGGTGGTTCTGCTGTAGATTTCTAGATATTCTAGGAAATCTGCCAACTGTTCGCTAGCAAGTTCTCTCTGCGATGACTTGCCATAATTTTGTTCGAGACAGTCGGTTTCCTGTTTTTTTGTCCATCGCAGCCGTTTGAGAATTGCGTCTATTTGGGCGATCGTATCAGAATCATCTTCGATCGCATCGCTGGGAATTCCTACCGCGATCGGTTGCAATTCCCGGACTTCGGCCGCACCTTGCGACAGTTCGCTTTGGCTAGTATTTGGCACTTCCAATTCTGGAAGCGGTTCGCCGTAGCTGGAAGACAGCCAAGCGTCCGAGTCTAACTGCTTCGGTACAAATCCCACCGCCGGAGGTAAATCGACTGTTGGCGGCAAAGGTTCCGCTACAGGTGCGATCGTCGGCTCTGCATTTAATTTGGTTTCCCTATTGACAAAATTGCTTTGATGTGGTATTTCAACTTTGTCTGGAACAGGCATTTCTAAAACCGGAAGCGGAGCAAGGGCTGGCCCAACGGGAACGGGAACAACAGGAGGGGGGGCTACGGGAACGGGAACAACCGGAGCCGGAGCCGGAACGGGAACAACAGCAACCGGAGCCGGAACGGGAACAGCAGCAACCGAAGCCGGAGCCGGAGCCGGAACGGGAACAGCAGCAACCGGAGCCGGAGCAGCAGCAAATGCGAGGACAGCAATCGCTCGCGATCGGGCGCGGTCTTCAGCATCCTCAACAGACTCAGCAGCGGACATACCAGTAGCGAGAGTTTTGCCGTCAACCTGAACCAGACAGCGAACCACAAACTTACCGTGATGAATAGTCAGCAACTCACAGATCAACTGTCCAGCGGGATAAAGGGCGCGAAATTCAGCAAACATAATTTTTTGACCCCGAAACCAGAAGGGGCTGATGACTTAAGTTTAGTACAACCCAGAGAAAACATTTTTCTGAAAGCACATATTCAACATACAATAAATGTAAGGTGAATCATCCGCGCAACCTTTCACGCGACTAAACCCTATCCCACATCCGGCGGTTTAAGCTAACAAGCACCGGGCGTCATTTCTACCTATAGGAGATGACACAGCAACTAGGCAAAAGTAGTAAAAGTCTCCGGTTTTGTGTACCTTGCACTTTCTACAGCACAGATTGCTCCCTACCCTGAATTGCACCTCCGTCCGCAAGGGCAGAACGCTTGCAAAAACAGGGGTATCGCAGCGGCGAGCTACTAGCAATTTTGCCTTGAGACGGTAAAATCTTTGGCTTTAGCACAAGGCAAGAGGCACTTCAAAAAGCAGAAGAAAGCAGGAAAAAGGCAGAAGGAAAAAGGCAGGAGGCCCAAATGCAAATTTTCTCCCTCTGCATCTCTCCATCTCCCGATCCAGGACTCAACCCGTCGCTTTCAGCATCGAGTCATCTTTTAAGAACCGACAGGGGCTTTCTACTTCGCGAAGAGCTCGGCGCTGCAAGCCAAAAGCAAAGGAACCAACGCTAAAAAATTGTATTGGGGAATAGGGTATGGGGTATTTGTCTGCACCATCATCTGTCATTTGCTGACAGACAGCAGACAATTAGCGACTGCTGGTGTGGGGAAATAATCTGAAAAAATCCCCGCGCACGGGTAGCACCGACTGTGCTGGTATCTCCACCTACTAACCCGCGCATTTGTTGGGAAGCAGGCACAGCGAGGGCAAGAGAGGGTGCGGCTGATTTCGCCAAAATTAGACTAATTGCTGGAAACAAGAGGATCGATCGCTACATGGAATTTTCTATCGCTGCACTGCTGGCAAATTTTACAGAAGACAAATTAGTGGCTCCCAAAGCACTAGAAAAAAAACTCGACTGCAATGATGAAACCAGTCAACTCAAACTTCAAATCGCATTAGAAGCTCTAGAGAAAATTGGCATATTAGTCAAAGACAAAGGCCGCTATCGTCGAGTAGCTGAAGATGACGTGGTAGAAGCAAAACTGCGCTGTTCGAGCAAAGGATTTTGCTTTGCAATTCAAGATGCTGAAGGTTCAGAAGACGTTTATGTGCGGGAAAGTCACCTCTCGACTGCTTGGAATGGCGATCGAGTTTTAGTGAAAATTATCAAAGAAGGTAGCCGCCGCCGATCGCCCGAAGGCGAAGTTATGCTGATCCTCGAACGCGCTAACCCCTCGGTACTGGCGCGAGTCAAGCAAACCGCCACCCCGACCGGCCGCGTCAGCTACAGAGCAATTCCCCTGGACGATCGCCTGCTGTTTGAACTAGACTTGCTCGCCAACGGTACAAATCTCCAAGAGGCGATCGACCATTTAGTACACGTCGAAGTCAAACGCTATCCCCTGGGAACCCACCGCCCAGTCGGGAAAGTAGTACAGGTACTCGGTTCCGACGCCGAAGCCGCCGACGACCTCGACATCGTATGCTGCAAGCACGACTTGCCGCGCTCCTTCCCCGCAGCCGTCATCAAAGCAGCCGAAAATTTGCCCAGCAAAGTCAAAAAAACCGACATCAAAAAACGGCTAGATTTGCGGAACATCTTGACTGTTACCTTCAGCAGAAATGAACCGATAGAAACCAACGGCGAAAATGATGCCCCGAAAACTCAGCAGGAAAGTTTCTCAGACGACGCAACCGAAAACGAGTTTGACCCCACCTCATTCCTCTCAGATCCGCCAATAGAACACGCATTGTCGATCGAAAGTCTGAAGTCCGGCGGCTGGCAAGTTGGAATCCACGTCACCGACGCCGCCGAGTACGTACAGCCCGAAACTCCCCTAGATCGCGAAGCCCGCAAACGAGGCACAGCAGCCCATTTGGGAGAAAAAATCATCGCCGTAGTGCCAGAACTCCTCAACGAGCGCTGCTCCCTGCTGCTAGACACCGAACGGCTGGCATTCAGCATCATGCTCACCCTAGACGAATCAGGAGAACTCCTAGAATACGAAATTCAAACCAGCGTCATTCACATTGACTACCAGCTAACCTACGAGCAAGCTCAAGCAATTATCGAACCAGGCTCCGATGCCGAAGATCCCGCTTTATCCTCCGCCCTCCGTCCTTTCCTCGCTCAAATCTCCGCAGCCTCAAAGGCTGCCAGACAGGCGAGGCTCAAGCGGGGAGCTTTTGAACTAAATTTGCCAGATGCTAACTCTCACTTCGACGACGAAGGCGAATTAGGAGCTTTTGCAACGGCTCCCGCCGCCCAGTCGGCTGTCTCGGAGTTGGTCGTACTTGCCAACGAAGCTGTCGCCACTCACCTGCAAGCCTTGGGAGTCCCAGCAATCTACCGCGTCCAACCGATGCCAGATCCGGCAGACATTCAAGAGTTCATCAAACTCTCCAACAACCTCGGAGGCGAACTGTATCTCGAAAACGAGGAAGAAGTTCTGCCCTTTGACTTCCAGCGATTTACCCAACAGTTTGCCGGCCTCAAGTCCGAAAGAGTTCTCACCTACCTGCTCGAAGACACGATGAAGCCCGCTGTTTACAGCACAACTCCCAAGCCGCACTTCGGTTTGGCCCTGTCAGATGGCTACACGCGCTGCACTTCGCCGCTTTCCCGCTACGCCGATTTGCTGGTGCTGCGGGTGTTGCACGCTGTGTTAGAGCAAGGCCGCAGCAGCCGCACAACTCGTGCGAAAGAAAAAGTCAACCTGCACCATTCCTCCTGTCACGGTCAAATTACTTGGAATGTCCTGCCGCCAGACTTGCACCACGAGTTTGAGACAGAGTTTGCAGCGGCGGTGGTACACCTGACGGAACGCGAAAGGGTTGCTGAGGATGCCGAAAGCGATTTGCAGGGATTGAAGAAAACTGGATTGATGAAAGAGCGCACCGGTCAAACTTTCCAGGGTTTGATTACAGGGGTGCAGTCTTACGGTTTCTTTGTGGAAATTGAGGTGCGGCCGCCGGAAAGTGAACTTTTGCGAGTTGAAGGGTTGGTGCACGTTTCTTCGCTGAAGGATGATTGGTATGAATATCGATCGCGCCAGCAAACTCTAGTTGGTCGCAAAAACCGCAATCAGTACCGTTTGGGCGATCGGGTAGAAGTTCAAGTTAAGAGCGTTGACTACTACCGCCAACAAATTGATTTAGTTGCTGTTGGCGGCGGCAGCCAAGCTTTTGATGATGAGGAATAGTCAGGTGACAGTTGACAGTTGACAGTTGACAGTTGACAGTTGACAGTTGACAGTTGATTTTCCTCAATACTTAGTTGTCATTGTCTAGCAACTAAGTATTGATAAATTGGGAGCAAACTATAGTCATAAATCATCCAAAAATAATTAACAACAGTCAACAGTCAACGGGAGCATCTCAGTTTTGATTTTATAGTGCTGTCCCCGCTCGCGATCTATCCAACTCGCGAGCTCTTAAGCTCGCACTGTGAAGAAATTGCTTTTTTGCAAAAGGTGAGATGCTCCCACAGTCAACTAATAACTAACAAATAACAACTAACAAATAACAACTAACAAATAACAAATGACAAATAACTACCCGCTGATTGTAGGAGTGACTGGAGCATCGGGACTGATTTACGCCGTGCGGACTTTAAAATATCTGTTGGAAGCCGATCGCGCCGTCGAACTGGTAGCATCAAAATCTACCTACATAGTTTGGCAAAGCGAACAGAACATCCGAATGCCCGCAGAACCGACTTTGCAAGAAGAATTCTGGCGAGAACAAGCAGGAGTACCCAATTCTGGCAAACTCCGGTGTCATCCCTGGCAAGATGTTGGTGCTAATATTGCTAGCGGATCGTTTCGCACCGAAGGGATGATGATTATTCCCTGTAGCATGAGTACACTAGGCAAGTTGGCGGCTGGCTTGAGCTCGGATTTACTCGAAAGAGCGGCCGACGTTCAGCTCAAGGAAGGGCGAAAATTGGTACTTGTACCTAGAGAAACCCCTTTTAGTTTGATTCACCTGCGGAATTTAACTACGTTGGCGGAAGCTGGAGCTAGAATAGTGCCAGCGATTCCTGCTTGGTATCACAATCCGCAAACTATTGAAGATTTGGTAGACTTTGTTGTGGCTCGGGCTTTAGATCAGTTGGGGGTTGATTGCGTTCCTCTCAAACGCTGGAAGGAAGAAGAGTAGTCAGTTGGCAGTTGGCAGTTGGCAGTTGGCAGTTGATAGTTGATAGTTGGCAGTTGGCAGTTGGCAGTTGGCAGTTGGCAGTTGATAGTTGATAGTTGGCAGTTGGCAGTTGGCAGTTGGCAGTTGATAGTTGATAGTTGATAGTTGACAATAATCAATAATCAATAACCAATAACCATTACCCATTACCAATTACCAATTACCAATTACCAATTACCAATTACCAATTACCCATTACCAATTACCAATTACCCATTACCAATTACCCATTACCAATTACCCATTACCAATTACCAATTACCCATTACCAATTACCAATTACCCATTACCAATTACCCATTACCAATTACCCATTACCAATTACCCATTACCAATTAAAATTTGATATGCGTCCTGTATTATTGCTCGTGATTGTGGTAGGGCTAACTATTTTTGCCTTACAAAATGTGGAGCCGGCATTATCGCTGGTATTTTTGGGAATTCGATCGCCCGCTTTACCCTTATCTATCTGGATTTTGCTCAGCATGGGGACGGGAGTTGTCACGTCTTTATTGATTTCTGCTTTGCTTTCCTTTTCAAATTACCTATCTCAAACACGAACTCCCAGCGGGCGCAACATTCGCAGCCGTGAGGCTGTCTCAGCAGACAGGAGAACAGCTTACGCGCCTCCTCCTCCTCCCAGAAAACAGGAGATTGACCCCGATTTTGAGACAGAAAATAGCCAAACTTCCGATCGAACTGAGTACGGGACACCGGCAGGCTACACTCCGCAGACTTTCCAACCAGAAACTCCAAACCCTGCTGTTGCCAAGAATTACAATCAACCGACAATTATTCAAGCCGCAGATGATGAAGATGATTGGGTTTCAGATGGCTCAAAATCGGTCTCTGGCGGCAGCGATGATGATTGGGGGGACGATCGCGATTTTGCCGATCGACCGCAGGTAAATGACGTTCCAGCAGCAAATCCGAGGGCTTACGAATCGAAGCAGGAACCAAAAAGCAAGTCTTGGGCTGGCTCAGTATACTCCTATGGCTATCGAGATCCCAGCAAGTCGGGGGTGGGACAAACAGAGTCTGTCTACGATGCAGAGTATCGAGTGCTGGTTCCCCCGCAAGATCCCATACCTCCAGGGGGTGGCGCCCAAGTACCCCAAAATCCTAGTGCAGACACAGAGGATGATTGGGGATTGGATGAGGATGATGTCTTTGATGAGGACGACTCACGTCCCAGCGACGGCCCGATTAACCTGAAAAAATAGCAAAATATTGGAGGATTTGGCGGTGGATTTGTTGAGGGGAGTTAATATCTATCTCGTCGGGATGATGGGTGTGGGCAAAACCACGGTGGGGCGGATTTTGGCAAGGGAATTAAAATACCGTTTTTTTGATACGGATGAACTAATTGTGCGAGTTGCTAATCAGTCAATTGCTGAGATTTTCGATCGCGAAGGCGAAGAGGCTTTTCGGGAATTAGAAACGAAAGTGCTCGGCGAATTGGCTGCTTATCAAAATTCGATCGTGGCTACGGGCGGCGGTATTGTTGCCCGATCGACAAATTGGGGTTACTTGCATTACGGTATAGTGGTTTGGCTGGATGTGCCGATAAACCAATTGTGCGATCGACTGCGATCGGACAGCACTCGGCCCCTACTGCGGGAGGGAGACCTCAAATCTAAGTTGGAAAGCCTTTTGAGCGAACGAGAGCGTTTCTACGCTCAAGCAGATGTCCGAGTTGGCATTTCCGGAGGCGAAAGGCCTGAAGAAGTTGCGCGTCGGGCGATCGAGGAAATCAAAAAAGTTCTAGAGGAAGGAAGAAGGAAGAAGGAAGAAGGAAGAGGGAAGTCGGAAGAAGAAAGCAACGGTTTCGACAATTAAAAACGTCCTAACCCTCTGGCTCGGTTGCTCGATCGGATCTAAAACAGAGTCTGATATCAATTGAGACAGTCATAAAGCGGGTTTCTGGGAAAATAGCCGATTTTTGATGACTTGTGAATTCCGTAAAAATACTGATTTCTGGGTGAGTGTGTCGGTTTTACCACCGAATATTTGGGAATCAACCGGGTTTGAATAAATGTGGCGCGTAAGTTTTATTAAGTGTGAGGATTAAGCGATGGAGCTTTTGTGCAAAAACTAATGGCAGACTCGTCTGATGCGTTAAAGTCGGCTATTGAGTTCTCTCTAAAAATAAAATGGCCCCACCGCTGAAGGGCTGTAGGGCGCAAGGACAGTTAAACGCTAACCTCATTGTCGGAAAAATTAGCATTGATGTTATCCTCCTGTGTGACGATTTTGCGATCGTCCATTGACTCATCAATGCTCTCGTATCAAAAAATGTAACCCAAGATCGATCGAATTCAACCTGTCCTATTCTAAAAACAATACCTCATGCATTCTGACGAGCAGCTCCCTAAAGCTGCTTTTTTATTGGGATTTAGTTTTTGGCTGCCGGAGTTACGGATCTTGGGAATAAGATTTTGAACAACAGTCGCTACAGATTGATATTGCCATAGTGGTTTTCAGTTGCACTCCAGGTTCATTAATTGGTAATGGGGAATTGGGAATTGGTAATTGGTAATTGGGAAGCTCTACCTCATGAAATTTGAAAACTGCTAGAATTAAGGCCCGAAGACCTTAGTCGGGGGCGGTGGGTATTGAAAAAAACGATATGTATTTATTGATGAGCGATCGCATAGTTTTGCGCTAAATATCCGTTGCGAGTTGTAGAATTTGGTTGGGTGAATTGCCCGTTCCTCATTAAGGTAATACTAGCCTGCCTGTTCTTGACAAAAACTCGATCGCTCCGCCCACCCCCAAACCAGTTAAAGAAATAGTAGCTAATATCGCAAAAGTCCGCCATCTTTGGTGCCCAAACATTTGAATATCTAGTCTTGCCAAAGCTCCGGCTGAAGTCAAGACTAAAACCGTCACAAAAAGGTGCATCCAGGTAACAACTATAACTGCCAAAAAAGCTCCTACAATAATCGAAATAAAAGCCCCACTATCACTCGAAAACCAGCGCATGAGCCATCTTTTTATCTCCTTCAGCGGGAATGACAACGCGATAGCTAACACTAAAACAGCAGCCACGGCGAAAAACCAAGTCAGGTGCGGGGGAATATCAAATTCAGATAATTTCCAGCCAAAAATGAAATAAGTAACAAAAAGTAGAGTTAAGGAAAACCAAGAATTTAGTTTCATTCGATATACAAATTAGGGGAACCAAGCAACATAAAGATGACCCCGCCCAAAAACGGTTATTTGCTTGCCGGCACTCATAATGGTCGATTCCAAAATTTTAGACTCATGCTTAAACTTCCAGATTCACGGCGCTACGAGTAAATCTAAAATTATTCAATCTAAAATCTAAAATCGGCTGACCCGATAAATTTGTGTGCGGGCTTAGAGGTTAGTAGAAATAGCTTGCACCGGACAAGTAGGGATGCACTGCTCGCAGACGATACAGCGCGATCGAGCAAACGTTAGTTTAAAGCTTTCTGGGTCAAGGGTCAAGGCTTCTGTCGGGCAAACCCCCGTGCACAAGCCGCAGTGAACGCAGGTATCTTCGTCGATGAGTATTTCCCTGCTGGCTAGGGAAACGCCGATATTTTGCGATCGCATCCAGTCGATCGCCGCTTCTAGTTGGTCAATGTCCCCTGATAACTCTAGCACCAGTTTGCCCACTTGATTCGGAGCCACCTGAGCGCGGATAATGTTGGCTGCAACATTAAAATCCTTGGCCAGTCGATAGGTGACAGGCATTTGGATCGATCGTTGTGGAAACGTCAGCGTTACCCGTTTTTTCACTGTTACCTCGGTAATTTACAAACACAATCTTTCTTATCTTATTGTTTTAGCGCACTTGCTCTAATTACTGGCCTCAGCCAATTTTTTGATGAGATTGGTCTGATTATCTCAAAATGTGGTATAATTTAAAGTGTTTATTAAAAATAAAAACATAGAAATAAGATCCCAATTTATTTTATGAGTCTTAATTCGCCCAACTCAACTCCTGCACCCGCAGATTCCGAAATAAATGCCGCCGCGCGCGTCAGAAACTTATTGATCGTATTAGCAGCGATCGCCCTTTCAGTATCCCTCTTCTTAGGAGTGCGAACTCAAACGCCATCAAGCAGTCTCACCGAAATGGCAAAAGCCTCCGCACCGATAGCAACAGCCTTAACAAACGGCAAGCCAACACTCATGGAATTTTACGCTGATTGGTGCGGTAGCTGTCAAGCAATGGCTAAGGACTTAAGCGCCATCAAACAGAAATATGCCGAACCAATGAATTTTGTCATGCTAAATGTAGACAATGACAAATGGCTGCCAGAAATCACCAAATATCGAGTAGATGGCATTCCACACTTTGTCTATTTGAATAATAAAGGCAGCAGCGTTGCTGAAACGATCGGCGAAACACCGCGCAGTATTATGGAAGATAATTTAGAGGCTTTAATTGCAGGAAAACCAATACCGCACTCGCAATCTTCCGGTCAAGTTTCTGATTTTACTCCCGCCACAGGCCCTGTAAAAACAAGCAGTTCAGACCCGCGCGCCCACGGCAGTCAAGTACAGTAAATTAAGGAAGAAGGAAGAGGGAACAGGCATCTTGCCTGTTGCTATTTGTGGGAGCATCTCAGTTTTGCATTTACAGTGCTGTCCCCGCACAGCAAAGCTTGTACAAGCTTTGCTGTGCGGGGACAGCACTACGATAAAAAATGCTTCTTGCAAAACTGAGATGCTCCCCTATTTGTGATAATGCAAGATGCTTGTTCCACAATCAATAAACATTCTTGTGGAACAGGCATCTTGCCTGTTCCTATTTGCGATAACTTACAGAAATTCAACAGCCGATCGCAACTTATGTCAATTTCGGTTGAGGGCGACTACCTCCAAAGGAATATTCAAAAAAACTTTATTTACATTTTATTGAATTTTATTATAATTGCAAAAAGTGGAGTGTAAATAGTCGATCGCTCCCAATCAACAATAAAATGCGATCGAAAAGAAGTTGGTCGCAATCCCCCGATTCATGCCTTCGCAGGCTGAGTGAGACCCTAAACTTTTCAATCTAAAATCGAATAATCCCCAATAGTCTAATCTAAAATCTCTAATCTAAAATCGCATGACAGCCGACAAACCCGGATTCAGCATTAGCAGCATCTCAATCCGCCGCCACATCGGCACTATAATGCTGACATTGGCGATCGTCGTAGTGGGCATTTTCTACATCACCCAACTGCCCGTTGACTTGCTACCCTCCATCACCTATCCCCGCATCAGCGTGCGCCTAGACGCACCGGGAGTCTCCCCAGAAGTCGCAGTTGACGAAATTACCCGCCCCCTCGAACAAGGACTTTCCGCCACAGAAGGAGTCACGCAAGTGTTTTCCCGCACCCGCGAAGGACAAGTCAGCGTCGATTTATTCTTCAAACCCGGCGGAGATATCAACCAAGCCCTCAACGACGCCACAGCCTCCGTCAACCGCATTCGCAACCGACTTCCCGATACCGTTGCATCCCCCACTCTATTTAAATTTGACCCTTCCCAACAGCCGGTTTACGAATTTGCGCTGACTTCAGACTCGCGCCAAGGCGTAGATTTGCGAGTATTCGCCGATGACGAATTAGCCAGGGAAATTAATGTAATTCCCGGAGTAGCTTCCGTTGACGTTTCCGGCGGCGTTCAAGAAGAAATTCAAGTTAATATTGACCTGAACCGGCTGCAAAGTTTAGGAGTTAATCTTAACGATGTTTTTAGTGCTTTGCGCGATCGCAATTTAGACACTTCCGGCGGCCGACTGCGCCAAGAATCCAACGAACCGCTGACTCGCACAATCGGTCGATTTAAAACAGCCGCCGAAATCAACAACCTTTCCTTTCAAATATCCGGTTCCAACCCGCCAAAACGAGTTTACCTGCGCGATTTTGCCAAAGTCAACGACGGCACAGAAGAACAGCGAGTCAAAGTTTTTCTCAATCAAAAACCCGCCGTTAAAATCAGCATTTTGAAACAGCCGGACGCCAACACAATTACTGTTGTAGACGGCGTAAAAAATCGCCTCAAAGAAATGCAGAAAGCGGGCTTGATTTCGGCAGATATGAAAGTAGTTACTACCTTAGACGAATCCCGCTTTATCCGCAATTCCTTAGCCGATGTAGCGAATGCGGGAATTTCCGGGGCCGTCTTGGCTGCGATCGCCGTTTTGTTCTTTTTAGGTTCCCTCAGACAAACGCTGATTATCTCTCTGACTATTCCCCTGTGTACTTTAGCTGCGATTATTTTAATGCGGCTGTTCGGCTTGTCGCTGAACTTGTTTAGTTTGGGCGGTTTAGCCTTGGGAATCGGTCAGGCAATTGACACCAGCGTAGTTATTTTAGAAAATATTGTAGTCGGTTTAAACAGCAACCCCGACCTCAAAAAAGGCAAAATCAAAAATCGCAAAGAACTCACAATAGAAGAGTCGGTAATGCGAAGTCAAGAAGTAGAATCAGCAATGGTTGCTTCCACGGCGGCGAACTTAGTATCGGTGCTGCCATTTTTGCTGATTGGCGGCTTCTTTTCCCTGCTATTTAGCGAATTAATTTTGACAATTTGCTTTGCAGTAGCAGCATCTTTGCTAGTAGCTGTAACTGTAGTACCGATGCTGACTTCTCGCTTGATGGGAATGTCTTATTCTAGCGGCGTCAGTCAATTCGGGCCGATAAAACATTTCAACCGCGGCTTTGAAAACGGCACGCGGGCTTACGGTGCGGTGCTGTCAAAAGTGCTGGGTTTGCGCTTAATTATCATTCCACTGGCTTTTATAATTTTAGGCTGCGGAACTTGGGTGATGGCAAGTCAAATTCCCCAGGAAATATTGCCAAGAATCAATACCAGCCAAGCCCGATTATTTGCTTTGTTTCCTCCCGGTACTAACTTGGAAACCAATCAAAAAGTAGTTGCAGCCGCCGATAAACTGCTGCTCGCACAGCCAGAAACCGAGTATACTTTAACCACAGCCGGAGGGCTGCTGTTCGGCAACAATACGATCGAGAATTTGCTCCGGGGAAGCAGCACGATTACGCTGAAAAAAGGCACAAATACGATCGCCTTTACGGAAAGAATGACTGAGGAATTAAGGAAAATAGACGTTCCAAAAGGCACTCGCCTGCGCTTAGTCCCAGAGGGAATCAGGGGTTTAGTGTTAACGAATTCCCCAGTCAGGGGTGGCGAAATTGATGTCATACTTCAGGGCCCAACCGAAAAATCATTGCAAGAAGCAGGCCGTAAGATATTAAAAGAATTGGATGAAAAGGTAAAATTAGCGCGGTTTCGGCCGGATGGAGACGCGCCGCAGTCGGAAGTGCAAATCCGTCCTGACTGGGAAAGAGCTTCTTTGTACGGACTCAGCGCCCGAGACATTGGGGAGACGGTTCAAACAGCAATTGAAGGTTCTGTTCCGACTCAAGTGCAGCGGGGAAACCGTTTGGTAGACGTGCGCGTGCAGTTCGATCGCACTTCTGTCAAATCGATCGCCCAACTCGGACAAATTCCGTTATCTGGCAATAATAGCATCGTCCGTTTGAGCGATGTGGCAAAAATTGCGATCGGCCAAGCGCCGGGAGAAATTCAGCGTCTCAACCAGCGGCAAGTTTTCTTAGTTGTGGGAAACTTAAATCGCGGTGCAAGTTTGGGCGATGCTGTCAAACAAGTCGATGCAGTTTTATCAGAAATAAAGCTGCCGCCAGGAGTTACAATTGTGCCGAGTTCGGCTGCGGAAACCAACCAGCAATTGCAAACTTCTCTGAAACTTTTGGGCGGATTGGCGACTTTTTTAGTGTTTGTCGCGATGGCGGTACAGTACAATTCTCTAGTCGATCCGCTGGTGATTTTGCTGACAGTGCCGCTGGCGTTGGCTGGGGGTGTTTTCGGGCTGTACGTGACCAAAACTGCGATCGGGGCGACGGTGATGATCGGGGCAATTTTGCTCGTAGGAATTATCGTGAATAACGGCATTATTATGGTAGAATTAGCCAACCAAATTCGGGAAGACGAAAAGGTCGATCGCGCGACAGCAATTGTCAGGGCGGCACCTCAACGTTTGCGTCCGATTTTGATGACAACTATTACCACAGTTTTGGGTTTATTCCCCCTCGCTTTGGGGATTGGAGAAGGTTCGGAGTTTCTGCAACCTTTGGGAGTTGTCGTATTTTCTGGTTTGTCGCTGGCGACGCTGCTGACGCTGTTTATTATTCCGTGTTTTTATATTTTGCTGCACGACTTCTTCGGGATGTTTGGGGCGAAGAAGAAACCGCAAGCGGTTGCTGTTCCCGTGCAGAAGGCGGGGGAGAAAACTACGAATTGATGATAATTTAGTGCCAGCAAATACGCGCTTTACCGCAGTCCGGCAGGGGTTTAAACCCCTGCCTCATAGACGGTCATGGAATCGAGCGAGTATAATAGACATCTCCAATAATTAATGTGTAACAGGCATCCTGCCTGTTCTTGATAAGGTTTTTTGGAGATGTCTAATAAACTTAGAATCGAGCGAGTATAATAAACTTAGCAGAACTCTACTCCCTACCCGCACGCAAAACTTTTAATTAAGCTACATCTCATTAAGAAAGAACCTATGACATACACCCCATCCAAACTACTTAGCTTTGAGGAGTTTATTGCCCTATATGGGGATAATACACGATATGAACTCATTGATGGAGAACTCAGAGACATGGAACCTACTGGTCCTCACGAAGCGGTTGCAGGTAGTATTGCTGGTAGAATTTACGTAGAAATTTTTCGCGATCGATTCAATTGGTTGGTTCCAAAAACTTGTTTAATAAAACCGCTATACGCTGAGGCCACAGCACTGCGTCCTGATGTAGTTGTTTTAGATAAAGCAGAACTTGGTAGTGAACCCCTTTGGCAAAAAGAACCAGTGATTTGTAAAGATAGTACAATTAAGCTTGTTGCCGAAGTGGTCAGCACTAATTGGCAAGATGATTATGCCAGAAAAGTGGAAGAATACGCTTTTTTGAAGATTGCAGAATATTGGATTGTGGACTTTCGAGGCTTGGGGGGTTTGCAATTTATCGGCTCTCCCAAGCAACCTACTTTCACAGTCTGCCAATTGGTTGATGGAGTTTACCAGCAGCAACAATATCGCTTGGGAGAGCCGATTTCTTCTTATCTATTTCCCAATTTACAATTGCAACTTGACGACATTATGCCGACTTAAAATTCTCGAAATATCTTTATGCTGATTTCCCCAAAATACGAAAGACAAATAGACTGGTCATTCTCATACATAAATCAACCCATTAATTCCCAGTGGGCGACGATAGTCAGCGCCGATCGCCAAAAAGTCACTTTACTCGATCGCAACTTTTCCCCAAAATACGAATACCAGCTTCCCGACGAAATTAGCTGTTTAGCGATCACTCCCAAAGGCGATCGACTAGCAGCAATTATGGCAAATGGCAATCATTTAGCAATTTTGACAGCAAAAAACCAGCTATTGTACGAACAACAGCTACCTAACCCTCCTGTTAAGTATTCACATTTGCACAACAAGAATGGATTTCAGGATTGCTGGTTTGATGCAGACGGGTTGCGTTTTTGGTGCATGAAATTAATTGAAGGCGAGGCAGTCGAGATTCAAATTCGCGATACCAATTCGTGGCAAATTCAACGACAACTTTTGCTCAAAGACCCTTTTGGGGGCAGTTCCTTCTCGTTTCACCCACACCCAGAAAATCAAATTTTAGCCCTTTGGGCTGCCGCAGGTCAACACGGACAGCAAGTCTACTGGCTTTATGATGACGGTATCAAAATTCATGCTGTGGAGGTTGCGTGTCTGGCTGACACAACTCCTCCAGAATTTCACCCCGGAGCTAGCGAATTTTTGGTACTTGATAATACTGGGAGTAAACTCAGTCGGTTCAGTTTTCCTGACTGCAATCTACTGGGAATATGCGAATGCCCTTGTCCTGATTCGGATGATTGGTTTAGATACTCTATGTGCTACCTATCAGACGATCGCGTTCTAATAGACACAGATCGAAGCAGAATGTACATAATCGATATAGACAAAATGGAAACATCAGATGAACTGATTTTAATCGGTCACGAGCCGCGTCTTTCTCAAGAAGTTTACCCTGATATAAATGATATTGAAGAAGGGCTTTTCGGCGACCTGGACTGCTTCTATCATTTTGATTCAGATAGCATTCTGTCCGTTCATTCACAAGTGTTGAGGCAAGAACCTCGCTCTAAACAAAAGACATTAGTTATCTTCGGGGGAGAAGAGTTGTTTGGTTCGCTGGCGAAGGTACAACCATCCGCACCCTACAGTAAATTATTCATTCAATCTTTAGGGATTTCTTAAGGATTTTCAATTTTCAAGAACAGGCTTTCCGGCCTGTTCCACAAAGAAAGAATTAGCAACATTATCCGTAGGGTGCGTCGCGTGCAAAAAATCCCTAAACTTAATCGACAATCTCATAGCGACGCACCGAACACATCGGGTGGGAACACAACCATCTATTTAAATATGCTCAATAAATTTTGTGTGGCACGACTCCCACAAATGGGACAAGGTGCGTCGCCATTAGATTTTCGATCTTTTCTTAGGGATTTTTCCCACGCGACGCACCCTACTAATACTTTGGTATTTGTTTTGAAAAATGGTATCGCAAACAATACTAATACAGCATTTGATGTTAAGCGCGATCGCCCTTCACAAGATTTATCATCGCCCCCTATCATATTTCAAGCCTTTAAGCGACACCCCAGCCACCCCAGCCGACGCCCCACCAGTACCCCACAGACTGATATTTTGTAGCCTCAGTCTCATAAAGTTACATTCCGTTACAATAAAAAAGTAAACAGAACTTGCAGGCGAGCTCAAAAATCAATGCGCTTAATCTTAATGACCGGAAAAGGCGGCGTCGGGAAAACCTCCGTAGCCGCTGCTACAGGGCTGCGATGCGCCGAATTGGGATACAAAACCCTAGTGCTGAGCACAGATCCCGCCCACTCCTTGGCCGACAGCTTCGACATGGAGCTCGGACACGACGCCCGACTCGTAAAACCCAATTTGTGGGGAGCAGAATTGGATGCCCTCAGAGAATTAGAAGGCAACTGGGGAGCAGTAAAACGCTACATTAGTGAAGTTTTGAGAGCCCAGGGACTTGATGGCGTACAAGCTGAAGAACTAGCCATTTTGCCGGGAATGGACGAAATATTCGGTTTGGTGCGGATGAAACGGCATTACGACGAGGGAATATATGATGTTTTAATTATCGATTCTGCTCCCACCGGCACAGCATTGCGGCTCTTGAGTTTGCCAGAAGTTGGCGGCTGGTACATGAGAAAATTTTACAAGCCATTGCAAGGCATATCAGCCGCCCTCAGACCTTTAGTTGAACCGATTTTTAGACCAATTGCGGGCTTTTCTTTGCCGAACAAAGAGGTGATGGATGCACCTTATGAATTTTATGAGCAAATCGAAGCTCTGGAAAAGATTTTAACTGACAATACTGTAACTTCGGTCAGGTTAATTACTAATCCCGAAAAAATGGTAATTAAAGAGTCTTTGCGCGCCCACGCTTATTTGAGTTTGTACAATGTTGCCACAGATTTAATCGTAGCAAATCGGATTATTCCCGAAGAAGTAACCGATCCCTTTTTCAAGCGCTGGAAAGAAAACCAGCAGCAGTACAAGCAGGAAATTCACGAGAACTTCCGGCCGCTACCAGTGAAAGAAGTGCCGCTTTATTCCGAAGAAATGTGCGGTTTGCCAGCCTTGGAACGCTTGAAAGAAACGCTTTACAAAGACGAAGATCCCAGCAAAGTTTATTACACAGAAAATACGATTAGGATTGTGCAGGACAACAATCAATATGTTCTAGAACTGTATTTGCCGGGAATTGCTAAGGATCAGATTCAGTTGAGCAAAACTGGTGATGAGTTGAATGTTCGGATTGGGAATCACCGCCGCAATATGGTATTGCCGCAAGCTTTAGCTGCACTGCAACCTTCCGGGGCGAAGATGGAGGATGATTATTTGAAGATTAAGTTTGCTTAATTTAACAGGACTTACGCAGGCACAATATAAATAGTTTGCCTGCCTAAGCTCTGTTGAATAGTTCTCTACCGATTCCTTGCCCAGCAAATTCTCTGCGGACGAACAACAACGACAGATGATTCCCTCTCCGAAATGCAATAAAACCAACAACTATCCCATTCCATGTAGCGACTAGCTTTTTCTCGCTACTAAAGATTCTTGCTCTTAATTCTTCTAGGTCAGAAATCTTTTTCCATTCGGCAACGCTTTCTGGTGTTCCATCTGTGAGCTCCCATAGATCCGCAGAAGCCCACATACAAGGACTAATTTCTTGTTCGTCCCCAAGCTGCGGAGGTCGATAGGCAATTGAATTCATCATTGTGGTGCGATCGTTGAAATGGTGTACCATGATGAAAGCGAAGTACCCAACCGCTGGTTGTTCGCGACCAAAGAGAGTTTCTGCGTGTATTAGTGTTAGTCTGCCGATCGCAACAGACGAGTAAAACCCTCTTGGTCAAAGTGTCTATCAGTGGTCAAGGCTTCCAGAATACCTCGATCGCGCATCAACACAAAAATTATACCCTTATACAGAGAATAAGTTCGATCATTTCGCTAGACCTTCCTGTTTGATTTCGTATCCCAATAGTCTAGAGAAGTAATCGAAAGTTTCTTGATGTCTGTCATACATATGTATGACCGAAGCCAATTTCCCATCTACAGTGAATACTCCATCAGGACAAACTTTAAAGCGATTCAAGGATTCGCCAGCAATTGTTAGTACAGGGCCTACGGCATTTTCATGAACTTCAAACGGAATATTATTAAACCCATCAGTATAGAAAAGATGATTAAAGACTGATTGCTCGATACCAATAAAGGGAGTTTTCAAAATTTCTGCACATAGAACTTCAAGGAAAGCATCGACTCCCTTGAAGCTTCCCATAATTGTGCCAATGCAAATAGCTGGTTTGCCTACCACCTTTTGCAAAGCCTTGGAACCGTAGCTATCGCCATACCACTTTGTATCCCAGTAATCGTCACCTCCATATTGGACATCCTGCTTAAAAAAGTGTAATTCTGAGGAATCTACCTTATCAAAAAAGGGTGACTGAAAAGCTACATCTTTTACATCTGACATAAAGACTTTCTTATACTGTGGATTCGTTTTTAGGAAGTCTCTGTAAGTGAACCACCGGACAAAATGAGGATGATGCCATAGCTTCAATAGTTGAACGTACATTTCGTAAAATATAATTCTTAATGACGGTATATTTTGAGTTGATAGTGCCAGCCATTTTGTTGGGTAGAGTATGCTTCTATTTAGAAGCTTCGAGAACTTATTTACACTAAAGGAATAGGTATTTGGAGTGTATGAAAATGTTACCGAATACTCTTTGGAAATTTCACAAAGCTGATTGTTAACATTATTCGTGCAGATGACTAAGTCGCATACTTGAGGAGCATAGACGCTACGAAGAGTTTTTGCAAATACCTCTAGTCTCTCTGGATTTAGATTAGTTGCAAATCCAAGGACAACATTCTCAATTTGGTAATCAGACATAGTTATAATCCTTCCTCAAAACAGATAAAACCTAACTATAGCAGCCCTAAATCAGTCGAAAAATTGATGGATGCCAGAACCTTTGCAGTGTAAGCGTTTTACTAGCGTATAATGCCAGCAAATCATTTAGGATTGGTATATCTAATATTACAGGCCGTTTAGGCTGATTGTCAAGTTTCTGGCTAAACACCCTATATGGGTTCAAAAGCCGAAAGTTTATGCCTAAAATCCCTATTTTATCTGATTAGACCGAAAGTTTCTGCCCAATCACCCAAATCGTGGTGTTATGTGGAAAATTTCGGGCATTATTATTTAGACCTGCACGCGATCGAGTGCGAGTCAAGCATTAGTCGTAGGGAGTGATTAGTCCGCTCGATCGCTAGCAAGCAACATCAAGTCAGCGCCGATCGCAATCTATTAGGTGATGGATTAATCGTCACACCCACGCTGAGGATCGCAAATTAAATAATTTACACAAGTTTGTGGGATGGGCGGGAGAGCCCGTTCTTTCTGGACGGGCTCTTCTGGCCCATCCCACAAGAATCATCAAATTATAAGTTATTTAATTCTCATTCCTTAGTGCGTCTAAATTAGGCATTCTCACTGTTTTTGAATCAGGATTACTCCAATCAGCAATAATGCAGTTCCTAAGATGCGAGACACGCTGAGAGAAATCTGGGTAACACCAAATGCGCCAGTAGAATCCAAGACAAGTGCCGCAATCATCTGTCCGGCAATCACCAATGAAAAAACCACCGCCACACCTAATTTCGGGATTGCGATCAATGATGCAACAAGATAGTATGCTGCAAAAACCCCACCGAACCAGGCCCATTGTGGAAGAGAATTGAATGCGGGAATGGAGCGCCGATTAGTCGCTCCGCTGGCCCACACTAAAGCGAGTGAAAGCAGAGTTACGAATACTGAGATCATTGTGGTGAGAACCGGAGAGCCGGTTGACGATCGCAAACGCGCATTCCAAGCCATGTGGTGGTAGTATGTCAGCATCATTTTGCGATCGTCTGCGTTCATAAGACAGTGACTTTTGTAATGAGATGCCGTGTTGTGTTATATCACCACAAGCCATAACTCTTCGCAGACTCCAACGAAATGTCTGGGAGATTGCGAGGCATATCATCCCATGTATTCTGTCCTTGTAATGCTTCTATAACGACTTGAAGTGGCTCTGAGAATATGGCTGGAAAATCTGCCTCTTCAGGAAACTGAATCTTAAATGCTAACTGTTCTTGAGGTGGAGTGAATTGAGCGTTGACTGCTTCTTTATTACCTCTGGCATCAACTCGATACCAACCAACTTCAGGTAAATGGATAGCATTGAAACCGTGCAAACAGTAAGGCGCACCTCGATCGTCAATACTCAACCGCTGGTAACAAAGACCGGCCGGAATGTCATTTGCTCTTAGTAACGCTGCTAACAAGTGACTTTTCGCATAACAATAACCTGTTTTGTGCTGAAGAACATCGGAAGCTCGACAGGTAACAGGACTCATTTGATAGTCATAACTGTGACGAATTTCATCTCGAACCCACTCAAAACACGCTTTGGCGATCGCCCTTGGTGTCTCATGTCCCGATGCGATTTGTTTAGCACATTCCATAATTTTGGGATGTTGCCAATCAATAAATTCACTCACTTTTAAGTATTCTTCCATTTCCATGACTATTACTCTATTAACAGGACTCAGCACGAAGGACTTCCTTTAATGCCTCATCAATCACTGCATCACTGACACCTCGACGCTTCAAACTTGCGACTAGGGCTGTCACTGTCTCGCTCTCAAATCGTTCTAAATCAACGCGCAAACCTTGACCAATATAAGCACGAATTAATGGCTGATAACCCGAAAAACCTAACAATGGTGCAACTTTCTTCAGGTCTTCCACAACATCTTCGGGCATACGGATAGTCACGCTAGTCATTGGACGGTTGCGGTTTAATCGCTGCTTTAATGCTTCAACTTTCATACTCTGCCCTCTCTTGACGAGTTGCTTTACGTGCTGAAATAATCCGAATGACATTCTCTTCACGCTCAATGTGAACCACATACAATAGATTCCACCGACTATCTAGCCCAATCACAGCATCACGCGCTTCGTCATTGCGGCTGGCATCAACGACAACTAGAAATGGGTCAAAGAAGGATTCAGCAGCTTGTTGAAAAGTAATCCCATCATGATTTAGGGGATTAATCCGCGCTTTTCCGTCATCCCATACAAAGGTAATGCCATTGAGCACGAAGTATACATTCATACTCCTTAGTATAGGTAAAATGTATTTACAATGTCAATACGTTATCATAGTACGGTCTGGTGCAGTGATTTCTTAGACCATATTTACTTTGCGGAGTTCTACGTTGCCTCCTTCAAAGACTTGAACCACGATCGGCATTGGCGATTCCTGGGATCGTACAGATGTCTTGGTTCGTCCACCGAATCGGTTAGGATGTATCCGTTCAACCTTAAACAATTGAGAAATAATGGCTCGGATCAACATTTCTGCTGACCCCAATGCACAGGGTACGGATAGTGATGATGTTATCACTGACACTGATAATGGTCGTCGCACCTTTGGCCTCGGTGGCAATGACTTCATCAATGGCTTTGGTGGCAATGATGAGCTGTTCGGGAATCTTGGCCGTGACACGCTACGGGGCGGGGCAGGTTCCGATACGATCTATGGTGGCCAAGATGGAGATGAGCTCTCCGGGGGATTGGATAACGACTTGATTTTCGGCAATCTTGGCACAGACGATCTGACGGGCGATCGAGGTGACGATCGAATGTTTGGCGGACGAGACAACGATCGGATCTCTGGAGGTGATGGAGACGATTTCTTGTCTGGTGATGGGGGGTTTGACATTTTGACAGGTGGCCCCGGACGAGACACCTTTGTGGTTCAAAATGAGCTAGCTACCAACTCTTTCGATCACTTATTTGACTTCGTTCTCGGTGAAGACAAGATTGCTCTTGGCGGTGGTTTATCGTTCAACGACCTACAAATCTCAACTATACCAAGAGAGGTTGCTAATAATCGGGCAAATAATGATTTACTTGACAGACAGTTTGCTCCGTGGTCAGGAGCAATCGCTATTAACAATGATCGCGATCTACTGATTACACTCAGATCAACGGGGCGGACGATCGCTCGTGTGAATAATCTACAAACAGGACAATCTCAAATTACACCAGCCAGCCTGACAGCAGAAAATTTCATCAGTATTTAGGACTTGGTTGCTCATCTACTTAGGAACTTATCCGCTGGGATAAACAACCCGGTTTCGTCAATATCTCTTGATTTGATGTAGGGTTTTGATCGGAAACCGGGTTGTTTGCGGCATATTCTTGAATCTCTGCACCGATGTCATATCAATTCCGGTTGCACCGATGTCATATCAATTCCGGTTACACCGGAATGATAAGAGGAGACGGCTTGGCCTTAGTCCCTACCGTGATTAATTGTAGGGACTAAGGCCAAGCCGTCTCCTCATTTCGACTAAAATCATACTCCGTTTCCATGACTATTCCTATTCCTCTCCCTCTTCTTTTCCATCCTCTGTGCTCTCTGTGTCCTCTGCGGTTCCTTCACTCTTTCCCGCATTAACCTCAATCTTTTGCTGATGACGTTCCGACGCAGTTGTTTGCAGCATTTTCAATTTTTCTGGGTCGGAATCCGATCGCCAAAACAAGCGATGACCCTTGATTTTGACGCAACTTTCCTCCAAACAGTTCAGCAATTCCCGCTCCTTAAATCCACCGGACTTATCAAAAATTCCCAACTTTTCCTCTTGGCGACTGAGCTTCGCAAACTTCTGATAATGCGGATAACTAGATGATACAAAAGCTTCTTTTTTAACTAAAATTGGCGGATTAGACAAATTAGAATAGTCTTGATAGCCGACAGAAAGACCGCGCAAATTGATGTGCATGGAAGTGTGAAGAACTGGATGTGGATCGGTATCAAAATCGGGATAAAATAAATAGGAAATTTTCGGTTTATTAGCATAAAATTTGATGATTGTCGCGCCGTCAAGTCTGCCGATTGTCCGGTTGGCACAGCCTTCGTAGAGTCGCAATAAAGGGTCTAGTTCTTCTAATGCAGAGACGTGAACCGAAAGGGAACCGTGTTGTTTGTAGCCGATCGCACTATCCTCGCAACAGTCCGCCACAATATCCGGTTTGCTCAGGCTATATAGCATTAAATCTGCCAAAGTGCAAGCCCTGTGATAACTGTCAAACAAACCCTTGATGTCATTGCGGATTTGAGCCGGAAGCCGCCGCATCGGAGGGCGATCGCCTAAACCGTTGAGAGCGAGATATACTAGCAAATCCTGGCGGCGCTTGTCGGCGATAGTCTCCCAATCATCCGCATCCGTTGCTTGCAAAATCACCCGCCAAGCGCGGTTAAAACTGTGAAATTCTTCCTTGATTGGCGCTTCTTCGGCTAATTCGCCCTTCACCGGGAGGCGGCCGCGATCGCTCACAAACGCCATCAAAGGAGCCAGCATTTCCTCGTAATCCTCAAAGCGCTTGACTTGCGATCGCACTCTGGGAGTCGATAAGCGCGATCGAAACCGAGAAGCCCGAAAACCCTCACCCTCCGCCGCATCCCGAAACACAAAATAGATCCCCAAAGCCACAGGAATCGCATCAACATTCAAAACTTGATCGATATAAACCTTCAACTCTTCCTGCTCGTAATACTTCTGAAAAGTATTGCGAGAAGTGATCACCCCATCCCCGTAAGCAATTTGACCTCTATCGCCATCATCAATCAAAACCTGAGCCGCCACCACCAATAAATTCTTAGTTAATTCCCAAGCATTTAGCAAAGATTCTCGGCGTTCCGCCAAAGATTCAATCACATTAATTACATAACCAATATTCACAATATCCGCACCAATTTGCGGAGTATCCGGCTGATAGTATGGGTCCCAACCCGCAGCAACATAACCCTCTTGGGCAATATATTTAACATCGCCACCGTAGCCACAGCCGTAATCAAAAAAAGTCATTCCATCAACAAACAAATCAGATTCCAAAACTAGACGCACAGGTTTAGAAATAGAGTTGCGTACCATCGCAGCTTTGTGCCGCTCAATCTTGGGAATTGATAACTCGCTATTCTCCTGTTTCAAACGCTCGACAACAGCATGATCGTGGATTTCAACACCGCAATATCCCAAATATTTAAGCCAACCATCGCGAGTGCCGATCGCGCTTGTATTGTCCAGCAGTCCCCATCCTTCCTCGCAGCGAGTCAGTCGAGCAAACTTCTCGTAATTGGGATAATCCGGTGTCACAAAAGTTTCTTTGCGGTGCAAAACCGGGGGATTTTCACTGTTGCTGTAATCGAAATATTTAATTTCCGCTGTTTCCAGATTAATTTGGATGCTGGTTTGTAAAGCAGGGTGAGCGTCTGTATCGAAATCGGGGTAAAAAAGATAAGATATTTTAGGTTGATTGAGGGAAAACTTAACTAAAGTTGCTTCATCAATATTTTCGAGATGGCGTCTGGCACAATTTTCGTAAATTACCAAGACAGGATTGAGTGCTGACAATGCCGAAACGTGAACGTAAAAAGCCGTTGGTAATTTTTTGCCTATTTTGCTTTCCCGACAGCACCGAGCTATTTTGGCCACCAGACTATCAACAGAAAATTCATTGATTTCTTCGGGCGCACATGGCACAGCATTTACATAACTTTCCCCAGCAAGAGGATTGTTTTCATGTAATAAAACTTCCCGAGCAAAAGCCATCAAAGGCGTTAGAATTTCTCCATTATTTTCTAATGGTTCGCTATGTGAAACAGGGTTTGTATCGGTATCGTAAGTCATAGGTTAACTCATCGATTTTTTCTTAAAGACTGGGCGGTTGAAACCGCGTCTATACAGACAAAACCCGGATGGTGCGCGGGTTGAAGATAATTAGACCGTGCGGTTAAAATTACCTTGTTTTCTTGAGTCAGCCGAGGTGTTCGGCGAGCGAAGTCGAGTCGCGGACATCGTTTGTTTGGCGTGCGATTTTAATCGCCGACTATAATTGCCGACGTATCTAACAACTTAAATATTAACCAAACATTCGAGTTTCCACAAACTCTTGAACTCTGGCTAAATGACTGGACAAACTCGCTAATATGCTTTCAACCCTCTCAATAGTTGACAATCCCGAAGCTGGCGGTTGAGATTGAAAGCCTCGCGCCTGATGCTCCAATTGTGCTGCTAAATCCGACATCTGAGCAACTCCCACATTTGCAGAAGTTCCCTTGAGACGGTGAGCTTGATATTCCACAGTTGACCAATCTTTAGCTTCTGCGGCTATTTTGGCAGCAGCCACATCAGCTTGTGCATTTCCCACAAATGCTTGCAAGAGTCGCTCGGGCAATTTGACATTAACCTGTCCGAGTTGCTGCAATCTGCTTTGGTCGAACAGTCCGTCGCAGTCTGCGTGTTCCCAAGCTTGCAGTTCGTGAAGCGAAGCTATCCCGCAGGGAATCGCCCTTGGTGCCGGCACAGCCACAGGCATTGCTGCTTCCAAAACTTCTGGATAATTTGTTTCTAATTGAGGATTTTGTACCAAATTAATACTTTTAACTCCATACTTATTTTTAAACTCAACATTTTGGGATTCATATTTTTTCAGCGCCACGGCCAAAGTATCTAAATCTACAGGTTTGCTGAGATAATCATCCATCCCCGCCGCCAGACACTTTTCTCGTTCTCCCGGCATAGCGTGAGCCGTTAAAGCAATCACAAAAGTATGCCGATCGCCCTTTTCTCGCTCCCTTAACTTTTTTGTCGTTTCATAACCGTCAAGTATTGGCATTTGACAGTCCATCAACACCAAATTATAGCTTTTTTGTGCCAGCAAGTCTAGCGCTTCTTGACCGTTGGAGGCGCAGTCAGCATGATAGCCTAAAGCTGTCAACTGTTCGACAATAACTTGTTGATTGATCGGGTGGTCTTCCGCCAGCAATATTCTCAGAGATGAGGGTGAATTGGAAGTAACATATCGAGAATTAACTCCTAGCAATTTGCAAGTATTAGCAGCCTCCAAGCTGTCAAAGTCTCCCGTTCCCTTAACCGATGCCAGCAAAGCTTCAAGCAAGCGGGAAGGCCGCACCGGCTCGATTAAATAGCCGCTAAAACCATGACAGCAAAGTGCTTCAGCTTTTCGCTGTTCCCGCAAAGCAGTCATGGCGATTAACGAGGCAAATGTCGAGGTCGATCGCACTTTCCGGGCAAATTCCTCAGCATCCAAATCCGGCATTTGCAAGTCCACCAGCACCGCATCGCAGCTTTTTTCGCCTTCCTCTGAATGCCCAGAAATGCTACTATTGGCATTTTTCAACCAAGTCAAAGCAGCAGCAGCGCTTTCTGCTTCGTAGCAGCGGGCGCCCCACCTTTGAGCGAGCGATCGCACCGCCGCCCTCTTCAAAGCGCTTCCCGAGACTACTAACAGCTTCTTAAGAGCAAGTTCGGCAGTCTGAGGCTCAACTTGCAACTGTTTTTCCAAAGGTACAGCAAACCAAAATGTCGAACCGTTGCCGAGAAAACTGCGAATCCCAATGGCACCTCCCATCATTTCGACTAACTGCTTGCAAATAGCCAAACCCAAACCCGTCCCGCCGTAAGCCCTAGTTGGAGAAGCGTCTACCTGAGAAAAAGATTGGAACAGTTTTGTCTGCCCTTCCGGCGAAATTCCAATGCCAGTATCGCGCACCGAAAATAGCAAATTTTCTCCTTGTCTGCCGTCTGCAAATCGGTTGCTCCGTTTCACCGTCACGTGAACTAAGACTTGGCCGCGATCGGTAAATTTGATCGCATTTACCGTCAAATTGAGCAATATTTGCTTCAACCTGCCCGAGTCGCCCACCAACTTTTTAGGCACCGCACTGTCAATTAAAAAATCCAATTCAAGACTTTTTTCCTCAGCCAAAGGTGCCACCATTTCTATCACCGATTCCAGGCAGCTATCCAAATCAAAATCTGCCTTTTCCAGCCGCATTTCTCCGGCTTCTATCTTAGAAAAATCGAGGATATCATTAATCACGCTCAGCAAATGTTCGGCACTGCGGAAAATAGTCTGAGCCGACTCCCGCTGTTTTGGTTCCAGAGGAGCGCGCAGCAGCAATTGAGCCATGCCCAAAACGCCATTCATCGGAGTGCGAATTTCGTGACTCATGTTCGCCAAAAACTGCGACTTTACCCGGCTCGCTTCTAGGGCAGTTTCCCGCGCTTCCACCAACTCATTAATCTTGTCGGCTACCATTACCATTCCCCCCACTTGGCCGTCGGGATTGTACCAAGGGTGAGCTGCCCAGCGCAGGTATATAACAGAGCCGTCTGCTCGTTCCCAAGCATCTTCGCTCACAGAAACTACCTCACCCTTTAACACTTCTTGATACATCATTTTCCAGCGGTTTGGCGTATCTGGAAACAATTCGTAATGACTGAGATTTGTCAGGGACTGCCACTCAAAATTAAATTGAGTCAGCCATTGGTGAGAGTTAGCTAAATAGCGCATTTGGGTATCGAACATCGCCATTGCTACCGGCACGCAGGTAATAATTTGTTTCAGTTGCTGCCGTTCTCTTTCTAGCGCGTCTTCGGCTTGTTTGCGATCGGTAATATCGCTAATCATGCCGGCCATCCGCAGCGCTTTTCCTTGGGAATTTCGCTGGGCTTTGCCCTGGGAAGTGCAGTAGCGGTAAGCTCCTGAGGAGTGCAGCAGCCGGAATTCTACATTGTAGTTGATCGCTTGTTCTAGATGAGCTGCGATCGCCCGGACGATGCCGTCCTTGTCATCGGGGTGCAGGCGGCTGTAGAGAGCATCCATCGTGCTGCCAAATTGCTCTCGCGGCAAACCGATAATTTCCAAAAGGCGATCGTTCCAATAAACCTCATTTTTACTTAAATCCCAATCCCAAATTCCGTCATTTACACCCTCTAAAACTAACCTGTACCTTTCCTCGCTTTCCTTAAGTTGTTGACTGGCATGAAACGCCTGAGATTCGGCGCGGTAAACGCGAAGGGCATTCTGCAAACTGCGCGACAAACTCTCAGCAGACATCTTGCCTTTAGCGATATAATCAGAAGCTCCCGCCTTCATCAATTCCACAGCAATTTGTTCGTCGCCTTGCCCGGTAAGTACAATTAACGGAACTTTCAGCCCAGATTCCCGTACATTTTTTACCAAACTCAGTCCGTCTCCGTCTGGCAAGCGGTAGTCTAGGAATACGCAGTCAAATTTGCAGTCAAATATCTGATTTAATAGCAGCGAATTGTCTGTTTCCTCAACCTCGCTTAACTTTTGAGATTTATCTGGATGCGAGAGTTTCGCCGCTGCTATACTAGAACTTTTCCTCACCAATAATTTTGCCAGAGCATCGGCGCAGTCTTCGGCTTCAGTAACTTCTACCGAAACCCGAGCAGACTTGAGCGAGCGTTTGACCGCCATGCGATCGACTTCATCGTCATCAACTATCAGAATTTTGATAAGTTTGTCCATAACAACCGAATTGTGAATTAATCTGAAAAAAACTGCGGCATCCCAAAAGTATCTAAAACAAAGGTATAGCCTTTCTCAGAAAGATTCGCGGACGATTGGGCATAGGGCATAGGGCATAGGGCATAGGGCATAGGGCACGCAGGCATACCTCACTTTTTTGAGAACCGCTATACCGCTCCCAAAATCACAACAGCCATCTTGAAATTTTGCTGTTCTCTTTTCTATGGCTTAGGGAATTTCGCTCAGCATCCAGTATTTGTTGAGGGTAGCCATAACTTCCACAAAGTTAGAAAAAGTGACGGGCTTAAGAATATAACCAGCTACATTCAAATTATAAGCTTCTACCTTGTCTCTATCTTCATTAGAAGTTGTCAGGACTATCACTGGAATCGACTTCAATTTTTCATCCAGCCGCAATTCTCGCAAGAACTCGATCCCGTTCATTCTCGGCATATTCAAGTCTAGCAAAATTAACCGGCGCGCTTGAGGCATTGCAGGCTCTGTTTTGCTTTCTTGGCGCAATATATGCAGAGCTTCTAATCCGTTTGCAGCCAAGTAGAGGGGGTTAACAATGTTATTTTTTTTGAACGCTCGCCGGACGTTCATCACATCCACCTCATCATCTTCTACCAAGAGGATATGAATTTTTTTGTCTTCCATAAATCAGCCATTTTACAGATGTTTTTTAAGCGCCAGTCTGTATGGTGAGCTTCATTCAGCACCGATCGCGAACCCAGCAGGTCTAATCTCTATTGTGCTTTGTCAAGAATCATTTATGCCTGGGCCGATCGCAGTATATATCTGGAGGCTTCCACAGTTGACAGTTGACAGTTGACAGTTGACCCCCAGAGAGCGACCTCTACGCAGAAGTCCGAGGATTGAAGTAATGAATAGTCTGATTTTAATTTCTCCCTACAAGGGTTCCGGCTTTAATCCAATTCTTTCTGGTAACAATACTTCGGACAGTTTTAGATCTAGTCGAGCCTCCGAAACCCTTACTGACCATATGCTGGACTATTTTTTCAATGTTTAAGTTCAGCCCTAAGTTTCAGAAAATGCGTAAAAATGGCAGGGCTTACTCGCTCTCGGCTTACACGGCCGTTAAAAAACTGTCCGAAGTATTGTGGTAAGTAAGCTCTAAACCTATACACGATCGGGCATTCCCTATCTAAAATCTCACATCTAAAATGGTATAATTTGCGATCGAGCTACGGTAAAATCTCAAACTCATCTATATTATTAATCGCCATGTCAGCCGATCGCAAACTCTACGAAGGCAAAGCCAAAATCCTGTACTCCACCGAAGACAGCGAAATCTTGCTGACCCACTTCAAAGACGACGCCACAGCCTTTAACGCCCAAAAACGCGGCAGCATCGCCGGCAAAGGCGAAATTAACTGCGCCATATCCGCCCACCTGTTTCGGATGCTAGAAGCCAAAGGCATTCCCACCCACTTCATCGACACGCCCGCCCCCAACCAAATGCGAGTCTGCCGCGTCGGCATCTTGCCCTTAGAAGTCGTCGTCAGAAACATTGCCGCCGGTAGTCTTTGCAAACAAACGGGAATCGCCCTCGGTACAATTATCAATCCGCCGCTGGTGGAATTTTATTACAAAAACGACGATCTGGGAGACCCGCTGCTAACCCGCGGCAGATTGCAGTTAATGCAGCTAGCTACCCCCGAACAAGTAAAGCAACTGTCGATCGCCGCCCGTGAAATTAACGAAATACTCAAAGAATTTTTTACCCTGTGCGGCATCACCCTGGTAGACTTCAAACTGGAATTTGGTATCGACCAACATCAAAATCTGATCCTCGCCGACGAAATCAGTCCCGACACTTGTCGCCTCTGGGACAACGCAGAAACTGACCCCGACGCGCGCGTGATGGACAAAGACAGATTCCGCCGCGACTTGGGCTCGGTAGAAAGCGCTTACCAGCAAGTTCTCCAGCGGGTTCTAGCTCAGAAAGTATAGAGGCTTGAAATGCGCTAGAATTGCACAGTTTGTACCCCTTCTGCCTTTAATGTCAGCAATCAGCCGTGAACAGTCATCAATTAAGTAAGTAGTAGTTCCGAATTAATTACACGAAATTTCGACTGAAACTCTTGCCTAGTAAGGAGTCTTTATGTAATTATTTTTGTGTGGTTATTTAGCGGTCAGTCGATTTTAAATTTTAGATTTACTTCACAAATGAATCTGGGAGGTTGAACTCTTAGTCTAAAATTTGGGGAACACTACGACAGCCCAGCGGGGGATAGATAAACAGTTGACAGTTGACAGTTGACAGTTGACAGTTAACTAATGACTCATGACTAATGCTGTTCGCGAGACCTCTTGCAAAAATCGGAAAACACCCTGAAATCATCTGCGTTTATCTGTGTTTATCTGTCTGACATCTGCGGTTGAAGGATCGCTCAAAGACTTATGGAAGAGGTCTAATGACTAATGACTAATGCCCAATGCCCAATGACTAATGACTGATGACTAATGACTAATGACTAATGACTAATGACTGATGACTAAATAATGTCGTGTGTGCGATCGCCCAAAAGAGTGAACAAAAATGCGTTTATCTGCTGTATTGGTGGCAGTTTTTACTGTCTCAGCAACCTTCGGATTATCAAATTCGGCAAGTGGTCAAACATCCTACTCTGAATCAACAGAGGAAGCTTTGGCTGCCGTTCCTTCCGCCCCGTCGATCGAATTACCCGATCGCCCCGTTCCAGAATTAACCGAAAATTCTCCTCAAAACCGCACAGCCGCTAACAGCAGCCCAGCGGCAGCCCTAAAAATAGCGGCGGCCCCTCGCAGAGGAGAAGACGATCGCGAACCCCCAAACCGAGTCACAGACCCAGTAACCCCGGTTTCGCCCGCACAGGTGCAACTCCAACCGGAGATTGCATCCAATCCCGTCGCCTCTAGCAGCCAAAATGCCCTGCCAGAGGCACAAGTGGCTAGCCCGCTCCCCCCCTCGGAGACGGGTGTTTCGCCCACCTGGGTTGCCGTAGAGCCTCGGAAACAGGACGAATCAGGGGCGATCGTCCAAGACCTCCAAGTTTCTCCTAAACCAGCCCAGGATGAATCAGGGGCGATCGTCCAAAACGCCCAAATTCCCCCCAGACCGGCCCCGGCTAGACCGGCCCCGACCAGACCGGCCCCGACCAGACCGCCGGCTAACACCCTTCCGACATTGCCCTCGGGCCCAGGAACACCGCAGCCCAGACCAGCCCCCGCACCAGCCGGGGCAGCAGAACCGCAAGTGCTAGTTGCCGAAGTTACCGTTACCGGGGCAACCGGAGACCTGGCAAGCGAGATTTACCGAGTCATCAGCACCCAACCGGGACGCACGACCAACCGCAGCCAACTGCAACAAGACATCAACGCCATTTTTGCCACCGGCTTTTTCAGAAACGTGCGTGCAGTCCCGGAAGACACCCCCTTAGGCGTTCGGGTGAGTTTTATCGTGCAGCCAAATCCGGTGCTGCGGGGAGTGACAATCACCGGTCAGCAAGTGCTGCCCCAAAGCGTAATTGACGATAGCTTCCGCGATCAGTACGGCAAAATTCTCAACCTCCGCCGCTTTGAGGAGGGAGTGAAAAAAATTAATGCCTGGTATCAAGAAAACGGCTATGTTTTGGGCCAAATTACTGATGCGCCACAAGTAGCAGACGACGGCACTGTCACCTTGGTAGTGGCAGAAGGCCAGATCGAATCCGTTGATGTCCGCTTCCTGAACAAGGAGGGAGAGGCAACGGATGCGACCGGTCAGACGATCGGAGGTAACACCCGCCGCTATGTCATTACCCGCGAAGTACAACTCAAGCCGGGAGACATCTTTAACCGCACCAAGGCGGAAAGAGATTTGAGGCGAGTGTTTGGTTTGGGGATTTTTGAAGACGTGCGGCTTGCTTTGGAACCGGGAACGACTGACCCCCGCAAGGCAAGGGTAATTGTCAACGTCATTGAGAAAAATACTGGTTCTCTGGCTGCGGGTGCGGGTTTGAGTTCCGCGACGGGTTTGTTCGGTACGGTGAGTTACCAGCAGCAAAACTTGAACGGTAGGAACCAAAAATTGGGGGCTGAAGTACAAATCGGGGAACGCCAAACCCTGTTTGACTTGAGTTTTACCGATCCCTGGATTGCGGGCGATCCTTACCGAACTTCTTTCACGGCTAATATTTTTAGAAGGCGATCGATCAGCGTGATTTTTGACGGCGGCGAGAGGGAAGTCAGATTGGCAAATGACGATCGACCCCGCATCGTCCGCACCGGTGGCGGCATCAATTTTACCCGTCCCTTGTCGCGCGATCCTTTTGCAGATTCTGAGTGGACAGCTTCACTCGGTTTGCAATACCAGCGAGTCTCAATTACCGATCGCAAAGGCCGGCGCGAATCCGAGGATGCACTCGGCAACCAGCTAAGTTTTAGCAACTCTGGTTCCGATGACTTGACAACCATTCAAGCAGGTGCTGTGCGCGATCGGCGCAACGACCCACTCCGCCCCACCAGCGGTTCCCTGCTCAGATTTGGCATGGAACAATCAATTCCTGTAGGTTCCGGCAGCATCCTGCTCAACCGCCTGCGTGCCAGCTACAGCTTTTATCTACCAGTCAAGTACACAAACTTTACCCCCGGCCCCCAAACCCTGGCATTTAGCTTCAAAGCCGGCACCGTATTCGGAGATTTGCCTCCCTACGAAGCCTTTGCCTTAGGTGGTGCCAACTCTGTGCGCGGATACAACGAAGGCGAAATCGGAGCCGGCCGCAGCTTCCTAGAAGGCAGCGTGGAGTACCGTTTCCCGATTATTTCGTTTATCGGCGGAGCGCTATTTTTGGATGCAGGCACCGACTTGGGCACGGGCAAAGATGTCCCCGGCGACCCGGCTGGTGTTCGCAGAAAGCCCGGTAGCGGTTACGGTTACGGCCTCGGCGTGCGGATTCAATCTCCTTTAGGCCCGATCCGGATCGATTACGGTATCAACGACGGCGGGGACAATCAAATTCACTTTGGGATTGGCGAGCGATTCTAATTGAAGAGTCATTAGTCAGTAGTCATTAGTCATTAGTTAGGGGTAATGGGTAATTGGTAATTGGTAATTGGTAATTGGGGAAAAGGTAATTGGGGAAAAGGTAATTGGTAATCGCTAATTACTGATTCTCCCTCTCTCCCCCTCTTCCTTCTTCCCTCTTCCTTCTTCCCTCTTCCTTCTTCCCTCTTCCTTCTTCCTTCTTCCTTCTTCCTTCTTCCTTCTTCCATGACTCAAAGTACCTTAAAATCTAAATTTGAAGTGTCGGGAATTGGTTTGCACAGCGGCGAACAAACTCGCGTCCGAGTCTTGCCCGCTGCGGTTGGAGAAGGCCGCTATTTTGTCAGAATTGACTTGCCCGGTGCTCCGATAATTCCGGCAACAATTGAGGCGGTTTGTCAGACTGCACTTTCTACTGAATTGGCTGGTGCGACAGGTGATCAAATTCGCACTGTAGAGCATCTATTAGGCGCTTTGGTGGGGATGGGAACGGATAATGCTCGAATTGAGGTTGATGGGCCAGAAGTACCGCTGCTGGACGGTTCGGCTCTGGTTTGGGTAGAGGCGATCGCCCATAGTGGCCTAATTCCTCAAGAATCGCAGGAAGAGCCAAATCCCTCATTCGTCCTGACTGAGCCGATTTGGGTGCGTCACGGGGATGCTTTTGTCGCCGCCTTACCGTCGGATCGAACTCGGTTTAGTTACGGAATTGATTTTGAGGAACAGGCGATCGGCAATCAATGGTACAGTTGGTCGCCAGAGGTAGAAAGTTTTGCCAGCGCGATCGCCCCAGCCCGAACTTTTGGA
This sequence comes from Microcoleus sp. PH2017_09_SFU_O_A, assembly GCF_020738625.1. NCBI lineage: Bacteria > Bacillati > Cyanobacteriota > Cyanophyceae > Oscillatoriales > Microcoleaceae > Microcoleus > Microcoleus sp. PH2017_09_SFU_O_A. The sequence goes on along the minus strand of NZ_JAEQCF010000018.1, from coordinate 1,240 downwards.
CTTGCCCGCCAAGTTGAACAATTGCGACAAGCAGGTTTGATCAAAGGTGGTACCCTAGAGAACGCCCTAGTTTGCGATCGATCCGGCTGGCTCAACCCGCCCTTGAGATTTGCCAACGAACCAGTGCGGCATAAAATCTTAGACTTAGTAGGCGACCTCAGCCTGCTGGGAACTTTGCCAAAAGCTCATTACTTGGCTTACAAAGCCAGTCACAACCTCCACGTCCAACTTGCCAAAGCCCTGAACTCCCAAGCTTCAGCCGTGCTGGAGACAAGTTAGAAAAGGTTCCAGGCTATATACAGTTATAGTTTGCAGTTACAATTCACAACCAAAGACGCGATCCCTTGCGTTTATGTAGCAACGGCCAAGGCGCTTAGAACATTCTTAATTGCTGAAACCATTGCAGTGAATCTGTTCTCTTGCGGCGATAACTAAAGCCTTCCATCTTCCATCTTCCATCTTCCATCTTCCTTCTTCCATCTTCCTTCTTCCATCTTCCTTCTTTCATACCACACTCAAAAGTCTTCAAGCAATGTCCACGCTGACTGAAGTTAACACCCTCAATACTGCTAATTCCGAATCCGTTTCCACAGAAAACGGTGAGAATTCTCCAGCGGTTAAATCTACTTTTACTCTCGAAGAAATCCAGAAAATATTGCCTCACCGCTATCCTTTTGCACTCGTAGACAGGATTGTTGATTACGTGCCGGGAGTGCGGGCTGTAGGAATTAAAAATGTGACTTTCAACGAACCACATTTTCAAGGGCATTTTCCCGGAAGACCGATTATGCCGGGTGTCTTAATTGTCGAAGCGATGGCTCAAGTTGGCGGTATGGTTCTCGGTCAGTTACCGGACATTGAGCAAGGATTGTGGATGTTTACCGGCATTGATAAAGTCAAATTCCGCCGTCAGGTTGTACCGGGCGATCGGTTGCTGATGACTGTAGAATTGCTCTGGGTAAAACGCCGCCGCTTCGGAAAAATGCAGGCGATTGCAGAAGTGGACGGGCAAAAAGTTTGTGAAGGAGAATTGACGTTTTCGATGGTAGATTAAATTGTTATTGGTTATTGGTTATTGGTTATTGGTTATTAGTTGTTGAGGAATTTTTATTTGTTCCTGATGACAACTGAAAACTGACAATTGACCAAAGAGCGAGACGCAAGCCCCTGGCTTTAGACATGGGGATAAGTCGGTAGCGGTTTCAACCGCCTTCTGTATTTAACAAAGCTTAATAAAGAA
>NZ_JAEQCF010000142.1:0-9934 GCF_020738625.1 Microcoleus sp. PH2017_09_SFU_O_A | reverse complement strand
AATGGGATAGAGAGCTGCGTAGTTCAGCCAAGGCGGGTCAATCCGCTCGAAGTGAAAGCGAAAGGGGAGGGACTGGAAGCCTCCCATGTCATGTAATAGATGACTATACTTTTACCAGCTATAAATATCTCAAACGGCCCTCCAAGACCGACAAGCAAGCTGAAAATTGACGCATTCAATTGTTTGCCCGCGAGAACTCAGAGAATATAATAGAAGATAGATTTTTAGTAGAGGCGAGATTCCTACCTTGACTACTCCGATTCCTCAAAACTTTGTGCAAACGATCGCGAAAGAGCGCGGTGTCACAGATGCCGAGTTAGAGACTGTGTTTATGGCTCTCGACGGTCAATCTACGGCTACCATCGCAACCAAGCTTGGCATCAGCGATATCGCCGTTCGCAAAAGACTAGGCGAAGTTTACAAAAAGTTTCAGATCGCGGGGAATGGCCCTGGAAAGCTCTCGGAATTGAGGCATCAGTTGCTATTTTCTTACCACACGGAGCAGGGCTCGATTGATTTTAGTCAAGGTAAAGGATCTCTATTCAAAACGCCGATAGGACGGCGACAAGAAGATTGGGACCAAGCACCGGATGTGGCAGTTTTTTACGGGCGGACTGAAGAATTAACTACTTTAAAGCAGTGGATTGTATCCGATAATTGTCGCGTAGTAGCGCTGCTGGGTTTGGCTGGTAGTGGGAAAACAACTCTGTCGGTGCAGTTGGCAAAACAGGTACAGCATGAGTTTGATTTTGTGATTTGGCGATCGCTGCGATCGGCACCAACAGCATCCGACTTCCTCACTAGCTTAATTCAACTTTTTGCTAACCAACAAAAGTCCGCTCTGCCGTTAGCGGAGCCCTCGCAGGCGATCGACTTTAACGGCAAAATTTCGCGCCTAGTCGAGTATCTGCGCCAGCAGCGCTGTCTGATAATTTTAGACGATTTTGAAGCAGTGCTCAAACCAGAAGAACTAGCGGGACATTACCGCGAAGGCTGTGAAGGATATCGAGATTTAATTGTGCGGCTGTGTGAAGTCAATCACCAGAGCTGTTTTGTCCTAGTTAGTGCCGAAGAACCTACGGAAATGGCTTTGCTAGCTGGAGAAAAAGTGCGGTTTTTAAAGCCTGCTATTTCCGAGGAAATAGCCCGAGATATTTTCAAAGAAAAAGGTTTGTCCGCCCAAGATAGAGAATGGGAAATCTTGTTAGCCCGGTACGGAGGCAATCTGTTAGCAATCAAGATTGTGGCAACAACGATTAACGAGTTTTTTGAAGGAAATGTTGTCAAGTTTTTGGAAGCGACGGCGTTATTTATTGAAGAACACATCAGCAATTTACTCGCGCAGCAGTTCGATCGAATGTCAAATTCAGAACAAGAGATTTCCTACTGGCTGGCTATTGCTCAAAGTCCGATTTCCCTAGCGAGTTTGCGAGAGCAGATGTTAGTCAATTCGTCTCTTTCTGATTTGGTAAAAAATCTCGATTCTCTCGGCCGTCGCTTTCTAATCGAAAAAATAAGTGAGAGCGGGCAAACTGTTTTTAGGCTGAAGCCTTTAATCGTGCAATATGTAAGTGAAAGATTAGTCGAGCAGATTCAAGCGGAGGTTTTGGAGACCGTCAAAATGCAAGGAATAGAAAGAATGTGGCTGTTAAAAACTCACAATCTTAGTAGGAGTGTTGCTCAACAAAAAGAAAGTAAAGAGGCTCGCAGTCGCTCAATTGTAGAATTAGTTAAAAATCGGCTGCAAGTGTTGTTTCTGAAAACTGTAGGTTCGGAAGAACCGCTAAATATCCTGACGAAAGTTGCCTCGGGGCTGGAAGATAAATCGATGCTTGAGGTGGGATATGCTAGGGAAAATTTAGCTCAGATTATTTTAGGAATTCGGCGCTAGTATCAGATCCGGCAAATTACACCAATTATGCAAAATACTGCAATAGTATTTGTAGGTGTGTCGCCCTAAAAAATCCTTCAACAGTTGACAGTTGACAGTTGACAGTTGACAGTTTGAGAGCGACATCTACCTAGAAGGAAGAGGATTGGAGTAATGAATAGTCTGATTTAAATTTCTCCCTCACTCGTGTTCCGGCTTTCAACCAATTATTTCTGGTAAATTCAATCGACAATCTGACGGCAATGCACCTTAAACGATATTTGAGAAAACAAGGGAAAAAATTGTTTTGCCGCCATAGTTTTTGTCAATCGTATAATAAACTTCATCGGTTCGTAGTGCGGACTTAAGTCCGCTCTCCGGCTGCGGACTTAAGTCCGCACTACGAACCGTTTTTGTTATGGCGATCGACCTGAAATGAAATGATATGATAGGTCAACCGCAAATGTCAATCAAATAAATACAGATCGACGCAGATTCATTTCAAATCAAAATAGTTTGTGAATGAGCGCAAGAAGTCTCAGGTGCGTCGGGAGCATCTCATTTTTGAAAAAAGCATTTTTTATGATAGTGCGATCGCGCTTGATGCTCCCGGTGCGTGGTGCGGATCTATGAGATTGTCGATTTTTCCCGATAAATTTTCGATGGCGACGCACCCTACGATTCTGTCAACTGTCAACTGTCAACTGTCAACTGTCAACTGCCTTATGCAACAAAAAAACGATCGCCCTTTAACAAAAGCGATCGCTCTATTTTCAGCAACAACAGAATTGGATAAAATTATTTGACAATACCCAAAACCGATGCAGATTCAGATCCGGTAATTTTGCCCAAAGCAGGTACTGTTGGAGCCTGTGCAATTTTGGGTGCCAAAAATCCCTTCGCATAAATCTGAGGATTTTGTTGAACGATGAGGGTGTAAGATTGGCGGACTTCGGCGTTAACAGCCACAGTCTTCGCGTCGTAAACCTGCATCGCCATGTTCGGATAAAAACCAATGCCGACAATCGGGATCAAGAAGCAAAATGCGATCGCCACTTCGCGAGGTTGAGCATCGATAAACTTTGCATCACCAGGCAAAACGCAACTATTACCGAAACAAACCGCTTCATCCAGATTGTTTCGCTGATTCCGCAAATCTAGATCTTCTAGATCGCAAGCTGCCAATGTTCCACAGTTGTAAAATAACTGTCGCAGCATCGAGAGCAAATAAATCGGTGTCAAAATCAGTCCCACTGCCGCCAGGAACACTATTACTGCGCGGAAAGAAGTACCGTACATATCGCTAGTTGCGACGCCCACAAAAACTGATAATTCGCTAGCAAAACCGCTCATCCCGGGGAGTGCTAAAGAAGCCATCGCGCCTGCTGTAAACAAAGCAAACACTTTTGGCATCACTTTTCCAATCTCGCCCATCTCGTCCATGATCATGGTATGGGTGCGATCGTAAGTCACGCCAGCCAGGAAAAACAATACTGAGGCGATCAAACCGTGGGAAATCATTTGCAGCAGCGCCCCGTTGATTCCCAAATCCGTGAAGGAAGCAATACCCAACAACACGAATCCCATGTGAGAAATCGACGAATTCGCAAGTCGGCGCTTCATGTTGGTTTGGCCGAAGGAATTCAGCGCGCCGTAGATAATGTTAACTACGCCGAGCACCGCCATAATCGGTGCAAAGTAAACGTGTGCTTTCGGAAGAAGTTCCAAATTCAAGCGAATCAGTCCGTAGCCGCCCATTTTCAGCAGCACGCCGGCCAGAATCATCGACACAGGAGAAGATGCTTCACCGTGGGCATCAGGCAGCCATGTGTGAAAGGGGAAAATCGCGAGTTTCACGCCGAAGGCAATAAACAATCCCGCATAAAGTAGGATTTCTAAACCTAGCGGATAGTCCTTCAAGCCCAGTTCTACCATGTCGAAGGTAACGTTTCCTCCGCCGTAGAATCCCATTGCTAAGGCAGCGACGAGAATAAAGATAGAAGCGCCGGCGGTGTAAATCAAGAATTTGGTGGCTGCGTAGCGACGGTTTTGTCCGCCCCAAATCGAGATTAGCAAGTACACCGGAATTAGTTCTAATTCCCAAACAATGAACAGCAGCATGATGTCTTGGGCGACAAATACTCCGATTTGTGCCGAGTACATCACCAGCATTAGGAAGTAGAAAAGTCGCGGCTTGCGATCGACTTCCCATGCAGCAAAAATAGATAGTGTCGTCACCAATCCCGCCAATAACACCAGCGGAACTGACAATCCGTCAACCGAAACAGACCAGTTGAGGCCTAAAGAGGGTATCCAGGAATATTTCTCGACGATTTGGAAAGTGGAGATGCTCGGATCGTAGTGCGTCCAAAACACCCAGCACATTAATACAAAATCTGCAATGCCTACGCCCAGGGCATACCAACGCACAGTTTTGCCGTCTGTATCGGGCAGAAAAGGGATGGCGAGGGCAGCTACGAGGGGTAGCATGACAATTGCGGTCAGCCAAGGAAATTGATCCGCTATCATGATATTGAGAATAAATACTTAGTTGAAAGTTACCACTATTGTAATACTTAATTTAATAAAAACTTAAGATTTGCAAATATTTTTTTCTACGAATACCGGGAGGAAAAATCTACCCATAAGCTGCGGCAAATGTCAAGAGTTTTTTCAGATTAATTTTTTTTACATGAAAAGGTACGTTGTTGCGCTTCAGCGCTCTTTTCCACAACATGAAAGAGCGCTGAAGCGCAACTACGTACCTAAAATCAACCACTATCAGAGTGCCAGTTGTGTCCAGGACTGTCCAAGTAATGCGATCGCTCAAGGCTTTGGGCAAGTCTTATTGGGGAAGTCACAGCTATAGATATAGGGTTTCTGCCAACTCAGGGGAATTTCCAACAAATCCCTGGTTCCGGTCATTCCTTGTCCCAAAAAGAGCAATACAGCGATCGAGTTCAAGATGACATGGACTGTGCGCCAGCGATTCGATCGATCTTTATAAATGTCTGGAACGATGGCCAGGGAGAAAACCATCAGCAACGCAGCGGTGATGCCAATGTAGTAGTGAGACCAATACCATTCATCGGTGCGCCGAAAAACGCCATCTTGAGCGCCAAGAATCACCAAGCCAGCACCCGTCAGAGTCGCAAATACGCCCCGCCACATAGCAGGTGTCGATCGATATAACATGACCAAAGAGGCGATCGTAGCAACAAACATCAGAATAATGAAAATTACCTGAAACGAGTTTTTGCTCCAAACATCCTTGCTCAAAATATGATCGAAAATTGGGTAGCCCAGACCCAACAGAGTTACTCCTACCACAGATCCCGACAGAATTTTACCTGCTTTGACGTGTTCGCCGCCGACTACAGGGGGAATTTTGCTCTTATCTCCAGATGCAACTTGCTGGCGGCGCTGCCTAGTTTGCCAAGCCATATTCAGCACAATGCCCAGCATTGGAAAAACGATCGCCACAGCTAAAACAGGATGCAGCAAAGCCAGAAAATCTTTAATTTCCATAAAGCACCTTTTTGTTTTTAAACTGGATCAAACTAAATTTTTGAGATTTTGACGAAATCGATCGCCCGAGTGCGATCGAACAAAACCCGAGGCTTCAATAAAATCTCAAATAACAACAAGAGAGATTTTAACTCACCAGGAGCGCCAGAGCGTTTCCCTTGATTCGGACAACAAAACAACATCACATAAGTCCTACAGTCAAGAGTTGTGTGGCGAAAGATGCAATTAAAGAGCCATGTGCCAATTGCGAGAACCATTTTTGCGGTATAGCAGATTCGCCGTAAAAAGCTCCCGCCAACTGTCCGTAAACCGCACCAGTTGTATCCGCATCGTCGCCCAAATTCACAGCCAGCAAACACCCTTCGGCAAAAGAAGAACTGTTATAAAATGCCCAAAGAGCCGCCTCCAAAGACTTAACCACATAACCAGTACCCTTAATTTCAGGAGGTTGTCGCCGTTTAAAAGAACCGGCCGCAATTTCATCAATTTCTGCCACCAGCGGGTGCGCGGCCCAATATTCGGCGATCGGACAATATCTTTCGGAAAGCAAAACTTCTTTACTAACTCCATTCACAGCCCCCGCAATTAAAGTACCGAAATAGCGGCAAGCATCGACGCAAGTAGCAGCACCGTGAGTAGTTCGAGAACTTTCTCCAGATTTTTCTATGACTTCTAAAGGATTTTTAGCATAAAACAAAGGTACCGGAGCCAAACGCATAATCGAACCATTTCCAGCAGCCCAAGCATCAGTAGAACCGCAGTAAGGCTTTTTTGTATCTTTAAAATGCCAAAGTGCTTCTTGCACCGTATTGCCAATATCAAAACACTTGCCTGTACTGCTCAAATGTCCATCTAGCCGCCACTTCAGATAAGTTTCTAATTGATGGATTGGATCGAAACCTTTTTTTTTAATCAAACTTTCTGCCAAACAAAGTGCCATCGAAGTATCATCCGTCCACTGTCCCGGTTGCAGTCGAAACGGGCCGCCACCAATCATATCGTTAATGGGTTCAAAGGTTCCGGGGCGACAAAACTCTAAAGTTGTTCCCAAAGCATCGCCAACTGCCAAACCGATTAGACTGCCGCGATAACGTTCTATTTGCTGCATAGTAATTGTAAATTAATAATTACATAACTTAGACAAACGTGGTTAGACGTGCTACTTCTAGCGGTAAAGTACCCAGTCTAGACCTACTTTATTCTTCTCTTAACTCTCTTTCTCTGCGTACTCTGCGCCCTCTGCGGTTAATCAAAAAAATCTTGTTCAAAAATGAAAGAAAATTGCCTTACCTGCGGTTAAAAATAAAAAAACCCGACTTTTCGCTCCAAAGGCTGAGGCCAAAGACGACTCAAGCTAATATTGATGTTAACCTTTCGCTACCCAAGATCGAACCGTCCCATGACACCCGATGCCTCCACAGCCGCTGCTGCTGCTACCCCTCAATCAACACCCGAAGTTAGCTTAGATTTGCAAGTCCGACTCAAGACTGAAGACGGACAGCTATTGTTGCTACTTCCCCCAGAAACGAACAACGAACCTGGAACTGGTACGGCATCGACTTGGACTGAACTTTGCCAGCAGCTAAAAGTCAGGCTGAATGCTGGAGAACGCTTTTGGCAGCCGAATGCCGAAGTACAATTGATGGGCAGCGATCGACTTTTGGATATCCGCCAACTGCAAGAAATCGCCGATGCCCTCTTGGAAGCGGAACTGCAACTCAAACGAGTCCACACCAGCCGCCGCCAAACGGCCGTAGCTGCGGCAACGGCAGGCTATTCTGTAGAACAGCAGCCTCCGGTTTCTACCCTGAGTAAATCCGCCGAAAAACCGCAATCGCTCGCGGAACCTTTATATTTGCAGATGACTGTGCGATCGGGCGTAGAAATTCGTCACCCAGGGACGATCGTACTTTTGGGAGATGTAAATCCCGGCGGCTCAGTCGTCGCCGGAGGCGATATCCTGGTTTGGGGCCGTTTGCGGGGCGTCGTGCACGCGGGTGCCGGCGGCAACACCAACAGCGTGATTATGACCTTGCAGATGGAACCGATGGTGATTAGGATTGCTAAGTACGTTGCCAGAGGCCCAGAAGCCTCACCCGCTCAGTTTTTCCCGGAAGTCGCCTATGTGACGCCTCAGGGGATTCGGATCGGTAGAGCCTCTGATTTTGACAAATCGCAGTTAATGGGCGGTAATGGGTAATTGGTAATGGGTAATGGGTAATTGGTAATGGGTAATTGGTAATTTGTAATGGGTAATTGGTAATTTGTAATTGGTAATTGGTAATGGGTAATGGGTAATGGGTAATGCTGTTTCAACCTGCATTTGATAATTTTTGTCTTGGCTAAATCAGTCATTAAAGGACGATGGAAAATATCAATGAAACTTCCTCTAAAATTTGTCTAACAATCAGACTTATTAGTTGTGAGCGTTGAGTTGATTCAAGGAATAAAAGATGCTGGCTAAATTACCAAATACTAATGGCGAATAATCGACAAACATCAGAATAATTCGCAATTACCTTCGCAATTACCAATTCGCAATTACCAATTCGCAATTACCAATTCGCAATTACCAATTCGCAATTACCAATTCGCAATTACCAATTCGCAATTACCAATAAATCTAAAATCGCTTATGGCTCGCATTATTGTTGTTACATCAGGGAAAGGCGGAGTGGGAAAAACTACCTCCACAGCCAATCTCGGCATGGCTTTAGCTAAGCGGGGGCGCACCGTTGCGGTAATTGATGCCGATTTCGGCCTCAGAAATTTAGACTTGCTGCTGGGCTTAGAAAACCGCATTGTTTACACGGCATTAGAAGTTCTCGCCGGAGAGTGTCGCTTAGAGCAAGCTTTGGTGAAAGATAAGCGGCAGCCGCGCTTGGTGCTGTTACCGGCGGCCCAAACTCGGATGAAGGATGCCATCAGCGCCGACCAAATGAAGCAGCTTGTGGGGATGTTGGCACCAAAATATGACTATATTTTGATCGACTCTCCGGCTGGAATTGAGCAGGGTTTCCAAAATGCGATCGCCCCGGCGCAAGAAGGTATCATTGTCACGACTCCAGAAATCGCTGCTGTCCGCGATGCCGATCGAGTCATCGGCCTGCTGGAAGCCAACAATGTCAAGAAAATCAGGCTAATCGTCAACCGGATCAGGCCTGCAATGGTGCTGGCAAATGATATGATGTCGGTGCAAGACGTGCGGGAAATCCTTGCCATTCCGCTGTTAGGCGTCGTTCCCGACGACGAGCGGGTCATCGTTTCCACCAACCGAGGCGAACCATTAGTATTGTCGGAAACGACCTCTTTAGCTGGAACTGCCTTCGACAATATTGCCCGCCGTTTAGAAGGCGAAAAAGTTGATTTTTTAGATCTCACTCCCCGTCGGGAAACGTTTTTCACTCGCCTCCGCAAGTTTTTCAATACTAAAATTATGTGATGTGCTGCCCTATTGGCGATCGACCTTTAATAGCAGCCACTGCATCGCAAAAACTAGCCGAAAAATTCCCGGAGTAAAACCATTTCGCAAAAAGCATCAAACTGCTGCCCCCGACTCCAAACCAGACGGGAATAAGTCATTCCCCAATCTAAAATCTAAAATCTAAAATCGCCTGACTTTTTCTATGCCCAACCATTGACAAACCCGCCGCAACCATGATATACACACTTCTCGAACGACTTTTCCCGCGCATCCCTGACAACAGCCGCGACGATGTAAAACGCCGCCTCAAACTCGTTCTAGCCCACGATCGGTCAGAACTCAGCCCCGAAATGGTTGAGTCTATGCGCCGAGAAATTCTAGAGGTGGTGTCTCGCTACGTGGAAATTGATACCACTGAGTCAGAGTTCGGTCTCGAAAGCGACCAGCGGGCTATGTCACTGATCGCAAATCTGCCGATCCGGCGAGTGAGACTGGAAAATCCACCGGAAAATTTGCCCTATAAATTGCCGGAAAAATTGCCAGAGAATCTACCTGAAAAGGTAGCTGAGTATGTACCCGAGTATGTAGTCGAAACTCTCCCCGAAACTACAGAGTGATAGAAATTAGGATTTTCTTTTCAGTAAATGAGTGCGATCGGCTCGCCATTTAAATTAAACTATCTCTCTACAATTAAAATCTTGTGGGGTGGGCTAAGATTGTCCGCCCCAAATATGTTATTTAAATTGGGAAAAGCTTGTAATCTCGTTTCCGCTGGCATCAGAATCATGATTTTACCAGTGCGAGCGTCCCCGCTCGCAAGTTATCTCCTCTCGCGAGCGGGGACGATCGCACTGGCATAATTCTGACGATTCAAATATATAAATTCAATACGGTTGACTTAAGAAGAATCTGACTTGCAAAAAATGCCTGTATTGCCTAGAAAATCGTCAGATAAAATTTCTAAAAAAGCGTTAAGTAAACCGTATTGATATATAATTCCGATGCCACCGGAGACGATATTATCTCCTGTCGCGAGCGGGGACGCTCGCACTGGCAGAATTCTGCTGTTACTGGATTTGACCGGAAACGATATTATCTCCTGTCGCGAGCGG
>NZ_JAEQCF010000141.1:0-9123 GCF_020738625.1 Microcoleus sp. PH2017_09_SFU_O_A | reverse complement strand
CCCGCACAAAAAATACAATTTAGATGTAGAACAGCTTATCACTCATTAATCCAAAGTCTGATCCTCGTGGTGGCTTCCGTCAAGCACTCTCATCTAAAGTAGAAAAATCAAGTAATGATGGAACATCAAAGCAGGGAAGTTCAACTTGCAAATACTTATCTCCACACAGATTCTCTGGTTTACCATATCTACTCATAGTCCGAGCTTGAATCTCCGCCCACATCGCCACTTCTGAACGTTCCGTGTCGTTGAGTTTAGAGGCAATTGTTTGCAAAGCTTTCAGCGTCAGCGATCGATCGATTACCTGAGATAGCATTAACTCTTCATAACAATGCTCCATATATTCGTAGGGGATCTGCTCGTATGGGGGGGGCGGAGCGACACGCTTCAAAGCGTCCTTAATCTCGGTTCTGCGAGCCAAAGCTACCAGTTCAGAAATCTCTGGTAATATTGGCTCTAAGACGGCGGGTGGAGGAACTTTTCGAGGATAACGACGGGACTTTGGCGAAATATAGGCATACCTAAGAGTAATTTGCCACTCTGTCATCGCTCTTTCGGCTTCAGGACAGCATTCGTGAAACCTGACCCATTTCTCTAAATCAATTGCCACATTCCGTCCCATCTGCTGTGCTAGCAGCGACAACGCCTTCGTGACTATCTGCCGTCTCAGTTCGCCCCGCTCCCCGTCTGGACTTCCTGTCCAATCTCTCAGACGATAGTCAGTCTCATACTCAATAAAAGCCTGGGTATAAATTGACTCCCAGATAGATGGTTGCTCTAGTAGGGCATTTGGCAATCCTAGCAGCGGTAGAAAAGGAGCAGCCCACGGTAAAGTGGGTAAAGACAAAGCTCTCAAGTAATTCCAGCTTTCCCAATCTTTCCAAGAAAAATCAAGTTCCAAACAGTTCTGTTTTGTCATAAATGATAGTGTCTATCAAGGCCTAAAACGTAACTCTAACCCCAGAAGCCTTGCAATTATTTCTAATGTAACCAGAGCAGCTCCCCCGCACAAAAAATACAATTTAGATGTAGAACAGCTTATCACTCATTAATCCAAAGTCTGATCCTCGTGGTGGCTTCCGTCAAGCACTCTCATCTAAAGCAGAAAAATCAAGTAATGATGGAACATCAAAGCAGGGAAGTTCAACTTGCAAATACTTATCTCCACACAGATTCTCTGGCTTACCATCTCTATACATAATCAGAGCTTGAGCCTGCGCCCACGTTACCACTTCTGAACGTTCCGTGTCATTGAGTCTAGATGCAATTGTTTGCAAAGCTTTCAAAGTCAGCGCTTGATCGAGTACCACCGAAATCATGGTCATTTCATAACAATGTTCCATATATTCTTCGGGAATCTGCTCGTATGGAGGTGGTGGGGCAACACGCTCCAAAGCATGATTGATCTCGGTTCTGCGATCTAAATCCACCAATTCCTGAATTTCTGGCAATATCGGCACTAAGACGGCGGGTGGAGGAATTTTTCTCTGATACTTACGGGAATTTGGCGAAAAATAGGCAATCCGAAGAGTTCTTTCCCACTCTCTCATCGCTCTTTTGGCTTCAAGACAGAAGAAGTGAAACCTGACCCATTTCTCTAAATCAATTGCCACATTCCGTCCCATCTGCTGTGCTAGCAGGGGCAACGCCTTCGTGACTACCTGCCGTATCACTTCGCCCCGCTCCCCGTCTGGACTTCCTGTCCAATCTCTCAGACGATAGTCAGTCTCATACTCAATAAAAGCCTGGGTATAAATTGACTCCCAGATACACGGTTGCTCTAGTAGGGCATTTGGCAATCCCACCAGTGGTAAAAAAGGAGCAGCCCACGGTAGAGTTGGTAAAGATAAAGCTCTCAAGTAAATCCTGCTTTCAATGTCTTTCCAAGATAATTTAAGTTTCAAGCAGTTCTGTTTTGTCATCAGTAATAGTGTCTATCAAGGTCTAAAACGTAACTCTAATCCCAGAAGCCTCGCAATTACTTCCAATGTAATCAGAGCAACTCCTGCTACCCCCGCTCCTACCCATAAAGCACCGTCTCTTACCTGTGCACCAAGCTCATTTGCCCATGCCAGCAAGCTACTTTTGTTTTTGATATCTGGCTGTTTAGGAGGTTCTTTTTCACTATACTCCTCAGCTTGGGCAAAGCCTTTCAACATGTTGTAGTAATCCACATCGCGATCATCACAATCGTCATCATTTTTAAACTGCTCCAACAATTCCTTCAACCTGGCTTTCACTTTATCGTACTGGTATATATGTCCGTCCCAAGAACCGGGATCGCCAGTCACAGTAGTCCTACTACCCGATAAGGGAACAATTCGCGGGACGGGAGGATTGCTGATTTCACGACGCCGATGATAAAGATCCTGATCGTCTAAGCGCAAATCGTCGTAGCGTTTTTTTAACTCATTACCAAGAGCTACAATTTCTTTTATGAGTTCAAAGCATGGATCGGGAGCAGCAGCAATCAACCCCAAAGGATTACCACCGATCGCAATCACAGCCGGAATAGCACCTTTTGGTATGATATTCGGATTAAACTTCTCAACAGCCCGCGTTGTCAAAGCATAAGCAGGATTTTCAACAGTCTTAATAATTTCCTCCACATCAAAGACATAAGCACTTCCACCACCACTAAGAGTAGGATAAGAACCAATCAGATACTTCCCATCACCAGAAAGAGTCACATTATTAGTTAAAACCCCCGGCACCGGTTCAGTAGCAGCCACTAATTTCGGATTCGGCCCCAACGGATATTGAATAATCCCAATATTCCCCCCCGCCAGCGGATTAGCATTAGGTTCAAGGATTTTTTTACTATTACGACCCGCCACAAACGCATACTTCCCATCAGCCGTCATCGTAACAGCCACCCCCTCATTCACCTCAAAGACATTGGTATTATTAGTCAGCGTTAAATTCGTGTAGACAGTTGTAGGAGTCAAATTCAGAGGGTCATCACTCACAGTCAGCACCCCAAAACCGCTGCCGTCTGTGTTCGGGTTACCATTAGTAAAAACCATTTTGAGCGGGTCAGGAGTTGCAGCCAACCCCCAAGCACCTGTAGGAGTCAAAACCTTTCCAATTTGCTCCCCCCACTTCCGGGGATTAGAATTCGGAACCGTCGGTTTGTCTTCAGGGTCAATATTCACAGCGTAAATATAACCATCAGCCGCAGTAGCAAACAGCTTGCGCCCATCACTGCTAACCGCAATCTGGCGCAGTCCTGACGTAGCATTAACTGAGATAGTCCGAACAACTTCGTTATAGCTTGGCGAGTCAGGATTAACATCCAGGACATAAATGCTACCCCGCCCTGAGTCCGCGACGTAAGCATAATTATCCCAAGGGTCAATAGATATCGCCCCAGGAGATGCACCACTGGGCAAAATAATATCATCGACAGCCGGTGTCGAAGCATCAACATCAACCGGACGCCGCGCCAGCAAATCCACCATCGCCACCCGCCCCGTCCTCTCCAAAGGTACATAGGCGCGAGTCGCATTACTGGTCACAGCTAACAATCCCGGACGGTCTAAGGTTGTCCCTACCGCTGTCCCCGGTATCCCCACCGATAAATCCTTGGGAGGCTTCTGTTGCGGGTTCGACGGACTCTGAACTGAACTGAGAGCGTCGATTACCTGAATTTTGTCACTATTCCGCTGCGCTACCAGTATCAAATCAGAAAATACAGGCTTTAGCTGGAGGTCTTCAAAACTGGAACGCTTGACCACATCAGAATCAAGAGGGCCAGGGCCAAAACGCTCTTTCTGCTGCCGTGACAGCACTATTTCCGACTCGCCCAGCGGTACGCTGATAGGAGCTTTGACCGCCACCTTATAGCGGTTTTCTCCGAGTGAACTACTGAGTCCCGGCACAACAGTGCCAGAGTAACTCTTACCGGACACCTTAAAGTCAACATTCAAATCCCCGAAACTCGCACCCAGATTGCCGTTGAGTCCATTGAGGAAATTGCTGCCTGTTAAGAATATCACAGGTTCGCTGTTGGAGAACTCCAGTTGGACCGACTCCAGCGACGGCGGTTCGAGGGGAACTGCTAGCCCAGTGTCCGGGCCAGAGAGAAATGCTGAGACTGTAGGAACTCCTTGTGTATTCAGTTGTACCTGAGCGGTAGTGACGACAGTTTCCCCAACTTTGGGAATTCCGATCATTTCCAGGGGCTTGTTTGAAGATTGCGCCAAGTAAGCTAATAGTGATGTTGTCGCCTCGAATTGATTCTCTGTGGCGGAGACTGCACCAATTCCACTCGTTTTTGCTCCTAAATAACTATTCTCAAAGTTAAGGTTAGTCGAAAGGTTAATTAGTCCTGAATTAGCTTTTGTGCTGGCGTTAACAATTGAACTGACTGATGGCATTCCTGCGGGCAATAATCCAATTGTATAAGTACCGCTCTCTGTCACGCCTGGAAAGGGTGGGGAAGTGGTGCGGATGTAGCCGTCTGCACCTACTACTCCTGATTCTTGTATCAGCCAAGTTTCGTTCCAGCTATCAGCCCCAGTCGGTAGCGACCCCTTCCGCATGAATAAAACTTCGGTGCCGATTGGTACGCCAACTGGGGCTGGAATTGCCAACTGGACTGGTATCTTCAAGGGGGTGTTGCCCAATTCCAAATTGAAGCCCCCAGCAAACTCCATGCTATCGGGGAATGGTAGTGGTAGTGAAGTGCTGCTAAGTGGCGTTATGTTAACTGTTGTATCTTGAGTTAAGGCAGTAGGAGCTACCATTATTTTTGAGCCGTCGCTGCCTTGCACTACTCCGCCATCAACTCCTAAAGTAGCAGGGCCTATCAAAGGCTTTTCTACGCGCACTGGAACTACCTTTTCTGCTGCTCCATCGATGACGGTGACGCTGGCAATTCCTTCACCTACAGCAGTAATTACGCCGTCTGAATTTACTTGCAATACATTGGGGTTACTGACGAAGTAGCGAGTGCCAGTAGAGCCGAATTTGAGGTCTGGAGAGTCGGTAAGTCCTTGAATTTCTACCAGTAAGGAGCGCTTTACTCCTGTTGTTAATGTTACTGCTTGCGGGTAAACATCCAAACCGTAAATCTCTGCTAGTAGGGCGTTCCATTCGTCATCGTTGGCAGGAATTGGCAGTTCGCCTATTCGTGCCGCAGTCACGGCTTGAATGTTGTTGCGAGATGCTGTAAAAATTGAGGTTCCGTTGGCTAATCCTGTGATTTTTCCGAAGGGGTCAATGGGTGCTATTTCTGGATTTAATGATGTGTATGTTAAGTAAGAATCTGGCAGCACTACGCCTTTTTGGTCGGCGAAGTCTCCGAGCACAACTAATTTTGTATTGTCTCCTGGATAAAGCTGAGGGTTGCGATTGGCGAAGTCTAAGGAAAGTAGCGGGGCTCCGCTGACGTTGACTGTTACTTTTGCTGGTATTCCACTGTTATAGCCGTCGCTGGCTATGAAGTCAAAGCTGGCGATGCCTGAGAATCCGGGTGTGGGTTTGAAGGTTGCTGTTTTGGTAATGGGATCGAATTTTACAGTACCGTTAATTGGGTTGAGCGTGTTGTAGGAGATGGGGTCGTTTTCGGGGTCTGTTGCTTTACCGATTAAGGGTATGATTGTCTCCAATTCTGCATGGGTGTTGGTTGAGAATGGGGAGGTGACTGGTGGTTTGTTGGTGATGAAGCCGAAGTTGTTGTTGAGGAGGGTTTGGTCTACTGAGTTGATGATTCCATCGCGGTTGAGGTCTAGGTTAATTGTATAATTGGGGTCTGTTGCTGTGCTGCCTAGAGCGTTATCTAGCAGTTGTCTGTCTGTTATATCAATTCGGCCGTCGCTGTTGATGTCGCCTGCTATGTTTAGTTTGAGAGTGTATGCGCTACTTGATGCGCTGTTCAAGTTAAGCAGGTTTAAGCCTGATTTTTTGATGGCAAATAGGGAGTAGTTACTGTTTGTATTGGTTGATGTGGAAATTGGTGTGAGTTTATCTATTTCGGGTAGTTCGGGGAGTTTTTGATTGTCTTTTGATTCTACTGAAATTCCAACGAGTACGGTGTCTGAATCTGTGGAATTGAGTTCGGAATTGGCGATGCTGAAGGTATATTGATTCGCTGAACCTGCTTCGTTATTACCTGATGCTGTTTTGGTTGTAAATGTGTAAGCGCCACCTAAGTCTGTAGGTACTTTGTTATTGGTTCCAGGCGGATCTATGGGGAGTATAATTGGGGGCGGCAGGGTATCAAAGGCTCCTTGAATGTTGGGCTAAGAGTGTTGGTGTTGGTGGTTGATACAAGCCCAAGGGGTCAAAGTCAATAATTGGCGGCAAGTCGCCATCGGGGATGGGGGAAGTTGGGCAAGTACCCGCACCGCTATCTGCAAAGAAATGTAAATTGCTCGTGTGGGCTAGGGTGTGATGAAATTTTTCCGCTCAGTCTGAAAAATCAAAACTTAAAAAACTCAGAGAGTTGAGAATCTGATGCAGCGCGTCATGGTCATCTCCACCACCAGGAATTATGGTGCTAGGATTGATAATTCGTTCGAGAATGAATGTTTTTCGCGGGCGACGAGTTTTTGGGGGAGAGTTCTCAACCCCTGTATTGTTGCGGACAGATAAGCTTTTTGAATGCCAGACCATATACTTAAGCCCCTGCGCTTAGTAACTCCAAGTGAAAACTCAGAAGTTTATATTGACTGCGAATCTAAAAATCAGTTAATTCAACATTAGCAGATAAATTTTGAGACGCAAGTTCTGAATACAATTGAATTATTTTCTTATGACCGATTAATACAAAGTGTAACATTCCCCTAAAACAAAATATAAATTGCTAGCTTTGTCAAACAAAGTTTTGCTGTGCATCCCAATGAGTGCAGGGTGAAGCATTCCGGCAGATAATTTATTAGTTATCAGGAGAGGCTGACTGCCGGAATGCTTCACCCCTACGGATATATTTACAAAAATGGAATGCTCCCAAAGTTTTGCTGTGCATCTGACAATTTACAACTCCCAACACTATGCAAAATGGTGAAAGATTTGCACGCATAGAAAGTCAAGAAAAATTGTGTCCCGACTTAATTGCTGATTGGGATCTATACCAAATAAGTGACACAAATCTTTATGGCCCTAAACTCAAATCAACGGTACAGTGGATACCGCACCCAGACGGCTATTGGATACTCCGCAACTCCGAAGGCGTAACTTGCTTGCAAGTTGACAATTCTGACAAAGAGGTAATGGAAGAATTGGGCTTCAAGCCGATCGGCGATATCGCAGACATCTATGACATTACTTTGGAGGATTTGCAATACTTGCTGCGGATGCTAGCAGAAACGGGAATGTTAGAGGGAACCCAACCTCCAAAACCACCCCAAAATAAATTCAACATTCAGCAATTATTGTCTTTCCAAATTCCCCTGTTGAATCCCGATGCTTGGCTAACCAAACACGCAGGTAAACTCCGCTGGATTTGGACTTGGCAATTTGCCTTTTTTCTGTGTGTTTTAATCAGTGCTTCTCTGGCTATATGGCTGGCTTTGGCTGACGAGGTTTCTGCTTCCAATCAACAGGTTTGGGCTACAGGGGAAATTACAACTCTGTTAACATTTGTGCTACTGATTATGATAGTAGTTGGTCTGCACGAATTGGGTCACGCTTTTACTTTGAAACACTACGGTGGTGTTGTCCCAGAAATGGGGTTGCTGTTTTTGTGCTTGATACCGGGATGCTATACGGATACCACAGAGCAGTACAGTTTAGTGAGGCGGAAACAGCGCGTTTTTGTAGTGGCAGCAGGCGTGTTGGTGCAGGTGGCTATCTGGGCTTTTTCGGTTTGGGTTTGGGTTTTGTCTAAGCCTAATTCTGGATGGCATCTTGCTAGCTATTTGCTGATGGTAGCAACGCTTGTCACAGTAGTTTTTAACCTCAACCCTTTGAATAAGTTTGATGGCTATTATTTGCTAGTTGCTTTGACTGGGATTAACAATTTGCGATCGAGGTCTTTTCAATTTTACGCTCATTTGCTACGGCGAGAACAGATTTGGGAAGAGCCTTCAGACTGCTGGAATTTGGCTGCTTATGCTCCTTTTAGCATAGCTTATACGGTCTGGGTTTTAGGTTATCTGTTGTCTGCTGTTGTTGATTGGGCGGTGCAAAATATGCCGACGTTTATCGATTTTTCTAAGTTTAACTTGCTGTCTGGCAGTTAAACAAATAAGCGAGAAAGTTAAGTGATTATTTAGGAGTGTGTCGTAATGAATGGATATCAAAAATTAGGAGTAGTGGTTGTTTCTGGGGCTTTGGGGTTTTCTGCTTTCATATCAAATCCTCTCTTCATCGTCCTGTATTAATCTCTCTCTTCTCTTCCTTCGCGTCCTTTGCGCCTTCGCGGTTAAATCATTCCGATGCAACCGGAAACGATATCAATTCGATCGCAATACCTGTACAAGCTGCTGTTCTGACGCAAACTTATACGGTAAATTTGAAGCAGCAGCCAGTTAATAGTACGCTGAATGGGGTATTTCCTAAGTTTAATTCGCTGTTAGGGACGCTGTTAAGTGCTTATGTTAAAGTTGAATCAACGGTTAACAGCGATATCAGTATTTTTCCTGCTAGCAATTTTACTGGTACGGCGGTAACGAGTGCTCAGATTGCTGTGAATTTACCGAGTTTAAAAGCTGACCCCAATTTGGTTTTGAGTTTGTTTGCAAATCCGCCGGAAATGAGTATTGAATCAGGGGCTGCGGGGGCTAGAGGTGGGAGTGCAAATGGTGTTGTTTCAAGGAGTTATAGTTCGCCACAGTACCTAAATATGTTTAGTGGGTGTGCTGGGGATTTAATTGCTGCTAGCATTGTGGCAATGGGTACTGTGAGAGTTTTAGGAACGCCTACAACGGTCACTTACGCGGGCACTGTCACTACTGACTCAAAGCTTACTCTCGCCTATGAGTACGAGTCTGAGTCTGAAACTGTGCCGGAACCTACTACGATCGCAGCTTTTGGCTTGGGCTGCTGGTGGAAGAGGAAGGTGGGGAAAAGGACTTTTAAATAGGGCTTGCTGAAAAATCAATCACATATTGCGTGGCATAGGTTTAGATGGCGCGAGGGAGAAAAAAGTGCAAGATAAACAGGTAATATAGATCAAAA
>NZ_JAEQCF010000017.1:107246-108092 GCF_020738625.1 Microcoleus sp. PH2017_09_SFU_O_A | reverse complement strand
TATTTAATCTGATCCCTCTTGAGTTTTTAAGCAACAGCTTGCCTGAGATTCAAAGGTGGCTACTTTTAGCTGTACTCATTTTTTAGTCTAAACTACAGTTACTGATTGCCAACTACCGATCGCCAATTACCCATATAATAGGATATTCATTATGTCTTTAGCACTTTGGCGATCGCCCTTAGCGCGATCGCTCCACCGCAACCGCAGTCTTGCCTATGCCCGCTACTTGCAACTAGCAACGGTTCGTCCTGACGGGCGTCCTGCTAACCGCACTGTGGTGTTTCGAGGCTTTTTGGAAAACACCAACCAGTTAAAGTTTATTACAGATATTCGCAGTCAAAAGGCAGAGGAAATTAATCTCTATCCTTGGGGGGAGATTTGCTGGTATTTCCCTAAAACTCGGGAACAATTTCGGATTGCTGGACAACTGATTTTGGCAGGGGCAGATTGTCCAGATGTAGAGTTGTACGCAGCCCGCCGCACAGCTTGGCAGGAGCTTTCTGAGGGGGCGCGGGTGCAGTTTGGTTGGCCCGAACCTGGGAAAGACAAGGCTGAGGCTACTGCTTTTGATTGTGCTTCCCCAGATGCGATCGAGCCGCTGCCTAGTTTTTGCTTGCTGCTGTTGGAACCGGAAACGGTGGATTTTTTGGAGTTGCGGGGGGAACCCCAGAACCGATCGCTTTACGGGCGCGACGGGGATGGCAATTGGTTTGTGCGATCGGTCAATCCCTGAAAAAGAAGTCATTAGTTATTGGTTATTGGTTATTAGTTATTGGTTATTGGTTATTGGTTATTGGTTATTGGTTATTGGTTATTGGTTATTGGTTATTGGTTATTGGTTATTGG
>NZ_JAEQCF010000017.1:91419-107233 GCF_020738625.1 Microcoleus sp. PH2017_09_SFU_O_A | reverse complement strand
TATTGGTTATTGGTTATTGGTTATTGGTTATTGGTTATTGGTTATTGGTTATTGGTTATTGGTTATTGGTTATTGGTTATTGGTTATTGGTTATTGGTTCCAATGCCCTGCGCGGGCATTCTTCCCTGTTTGGCCTTCTTCCCAATGCCCTGTTTGCCCAATGCCCAATTCCCAATGCCCAATGCCCAATGCCCAATGCCCAATTCCCAATTCCCAATTCCCAATTCCCAATTCCCAATTCCCAATTCCCAATTCCCAATTCCCAATTCCCAATTCCCAATTCCCAATTCAAATTTTAGATGCCGGTGCCGTCGAAAAATTCTTGAATTGCTTTATCTTTTAACTGACAAGCGGTGGCAACAGCTAATTGGTTTTTTTCAGCTACAGCTACATGACTGGTTTGATTTAAAGTTGAGAATGCTGAATGGAAATCGGAAACAGAAGTTAATGAGGCAGATGGTTGGGGAATCAAACTTTTTAGTTGCTGTTCGAGGGATTCGATACGATCGACTAAAGAGCGAATTACCGCAGCTTCGGAATCCGGCAAACTGCCGTGTTCTAGGGGATTGACGCGCACTCCCGATCGATAAACAATGCGGCCGGGAATCCCTACAACGGTACAGTCAGATGGTACGTCTCGCAGGACGACGGAACCGGCGCCGATGCGAACGTTGTTGCCAATTAGCAGGTTGCCGAGTACCTTGGCGCCGGCACCGACAACTACATTTTCACCGACGGTAGGGTGACGTTTGCCACTTTCCTTGCCTGTGCCGCCGAGGGTGACACCTTGGTAAATTAGGGCAAAATCGCCGACGATCGCTGTTTCGCCAATCACAACCCCCATACCGTGGTCGATGAAGACGCTTTTGCCGATCGTTGCCCCTGGGTGAATTTCAATGCCGGTCAAAAAGCGAGCAATGTGGGAAATTAAGCGGGGAATGAAGGGAAGACCCAGTACGTAAAGCCAGTGTGCGAGGCGGTGCAGCACTAGGGCCTGAAGACCTGGGTAACAAAACAAAACTTCCAGCCAGTTGCGAGCGGCTGGGTCGCGATCGAAAATTATACTGAAGTCAGCTCTAAGAGTCTTTAGCACTTTCGGATTTACCAATTTTGGTTAAACACGGCACTTTCGATCTTACATTTTACTTGATGGGGGAAGTTAGTGGCGGAGCGCGAGATTTGGGGAGTCGGAGATTGGGGGAGTGTCCCTGGAGCAGATTGGGGGAGATTGCGATAAAATTTGAAGATATTCGATTGTCCCCACCTCACAGCGCCACTGCACCCTATTCCTGTACTGAGATCGTATAGTTAGACTTGACTCCGGGTTCGAGTGTGCCGACCCAAATTTTGTATGAGCCTGCTTGCCAGTCTGAATCTACAATGCCAGCATCTTTATTCTGACCTGTATCGTCTCCGCAGCGCACGGTGTTACCGGGGCCTTGTACGAGTAAGGTGGTGTCCTTGCCTCCGCTGTTGACTTGGATGGTAAGTTTGTCCAAGTTTTGCTGCAAGACTATGATGTGGTCGGGAGTGGGGGTGGCAAAACCCAAACATTTGTTTTTGTGGCGATCGGCGTTGGCAATGGCAGATAGAGAGTACGATCCGCCTGTGGAACCTCTCAAAGCTGCTGTTGGGGCCCCAAAACCTCGCGATAAAATTAATGTGCCGAAATTGGCTGTTTCTGCTAAAACTGGGTGGGTGGCGATCGCACAAGTCGCAGCCAAGATCGCAGCGTTTTTGAAATGAACTCGCGGATTAAACAACATGGCACTACTCCTCTGTCACAACTTAAAATCACAACTCAGAATTTACCCATCGCAGCCCCAAGAATCCGAACTAGGAGAGGAAGAACATTTTTTTTTAATTAGTTCAAAACCTCTTGGTTTCTCTTCCTTATTTTTATCAGAACAACACCTGTGCGATCGCCCTTCCTCGTGCCACTCCCAGTTCTGCCACACGCGCCACGCTCATACCCGCAATTGTACGGTGTCAAGATGATAAATTTGATACTGCTTGCCTCTGTATTGGGAATTGCTTCCCTATTCGCCGAGGTTTTGCTATTGTTACCTATGACTCTATCTGGCTGGCTCCATTTCCCGGTTTGGCTCAGCCTGACTTTGATTTTGCTGGCTATTTCTTGGTGCTTGGGCGATTAGTTTGCAGCGATCGGTGACGAGTTATTAGTTATTCAAAAGCCAATTATCAGAAAATTGGGTTGAAAACCCCGTCATTATAGGACGGCTTTAATTCAAATATAGAGCAAGGCTTCAACTTTTAAACCTTTTCAATACAAAGAAGTATGACAAACCCTTCAATCCAATAGATTTTAGTTTAAGCTTAAATCAGGTACACAACAAACAGGAGGTGACTCAATCTTGTTGACCAACTATGTTTACAAACTTCGTCCAAATCAAACCCAAGATTTAAAAATCTCAAACTGGGTGGATATGTTGAGAAGTCACTATAACTGGTGCCTGAACGACAGAATCATTCAATATAACCAACAGTTTGTTCAAGGAGACTACTGCGATATCAGAAATCAGGTTGAAGCTTGTCCGTTAACCTGCTTCGTCAGTAAAAATGGTGCAACCGGCAATCCCTGGAAAGATGGCAAGGTAGATTTTGAAGGTAAACTCAAAAATCCTCGTCGCACTGCTGGTGACATTCAAATCACATCCTTACCGAAGCTCAAAATAGCTAGACCTTGGTATAGTGGCAGTGACTCAACAGTTTTGCAACAGAACGTTAAACGTTTAGATACTGCCTACAGAAACTTTTTTGAAGGCAGAGGATTTCCTCAATTCAAAAACCGTAGTAACTTTACCTCTTTTACTTTTGTAATGGGAATAAAGATACAAGGTAACAAAATCTACTTGCCCAAAGTAGGTTGGATGCGGTTTTATAACTCACGCTCAATCCCTGATGGTTTCACTATCAAGGCTTGTGCTGTCAGGAAGCGCCAAAATGGTTGGTACGTGTCTCTGAGGATCGAAGACAAGTCTGTTCCCGATTACAAGGCTAAATCTCTCCAGGATGTGGTTAAAGTAATTGGATGCGACTTAGGGATTACCAAGCTGGTGCATCTTTCCGATGGATATCAAATTGAAAATCCCAAATTTTCAACTAATAAAAAAGTTAAACGCACCTTAAAAATTAGACAGAGACGAGTTAGTCGCCAAGTCAAAGGCAGTAAAAATCGGAAAAAAACAGCCAAAAAAGTAGGACTATTACATCAAAAAATCAGCAATCGGCGTCAAGCGTATCAATGGAAAGTCGCTCACAAAATAGTGGAGCGAAATATTGATGCAATTGCTTTAGAAGATTTACATATTTCTGGAATGCTACGTCGTTGTCGTGTAAAAATTGAGGAGAAAACTGGAAGATTTCTCAAAAATGGACAGTCCAGAAAAAAAGGTTTAAATCGCTCTATTTCTGATGCAGGCTGGGGTGAATTGATTTTGAAGATTGAGTATCTAGCTGCAAAGCAAGGAAAGGTCGTCATTAAAGTCAATCCTAAACACTCTAGCCAAGAATGTCGAAATTGTGGTCATATAGATAAGTCCAACAGAGATGGTGAAAAATTCATCTGTGTAGAATGTGGCTATCATGAACACGCTGATATTGGTGCTGCAAAAACGATTAGAGATCGAGCTTTGAAAATGGTACGCGGGGACTCTGCGAAACCTGGTACTATGTACCTAGACGCCCAAAAGGTATCACCACGCTCAAAAAGCAAATGTGGTGAGTTTGGGAACCCTAGCCATAGGGATATTAAGACCGAAATGTCTTAAGAATCCCCGTGCCTTGACTGCCGGGGAGTGTCAACAATCTTTCCGCTTCGCCCAACGGTCAATTCCCGTTAATGCAGCTTGCACCTATAGAACGGCCCCGGGTGTGATGATGTATACTGCAAAATTGACAATCAGGACTCTAAAATCTAGGATTTAACATCTACCTATAGAATGATGCAACGAGAAATTTCTGCGCTCTCTGAATTTCGCTCGAATGACAAAACTCTGCTGGAAACTCCTAAGAAACAGTCGCGTCCGATACACCGGGCGATCGTGTTAATGCTAGTAGCAACCGGTTTGCTGGGCCTGCACGCTAGCCGGCTGGTGGAATTGCAACTGGTACAAGGCAAGCAAAACCGAGAACGAGCCGAAAACAATCGCGTTCGCCTAGTACCGATGCCGGCGAATCGCGGACACATTGTCGATCGCAAAGGCAAGCTGCTAGCGGCTAACAATTTAGCTCGATCGGTCTATTTGTGGCCGAAAGAACAAACGCCCGAAGAGTGGAAAGTGACAGCACAAAAGTTGAGTCCGCTGCTAAAAATCCCGGCTAAAGAAATATTAGAGAAATTAAAAAAAGTCGATCCTCTATCCTACAGACCGGTGCGAATCAAGCAAGCTATGCCACCAGCATTGTTTGTACCGCTAGCAGAACAGGTGGGACAAATGCGGGGAGTGGAAGTGCGGCCAGAAGCAAGCCGCTACTATCCCGAAGGCAGTTTAGCTGCTCACGTTTTGGGATATATTGGCGAAGCTACCGCAGAAGACTTGAAAGCTCACCCGGAATATCCAATGGGGATGATTGTCGGTCAGATGGGCATAGAAGCAAGTTCTAACAAGGAAATTGCGGGTGTGTGGGGCGATCGGCTGATCGAAGTAAATGCCCAAAATCAAGAATTGCGACTGATGGGGGAGACACCGCCCAAACCGGGCGAGGCAGTGCAGCTAACCATAGACTTGTCCATGCAAAAAGCAGCCGAAACAGCCCTGGGGAACCGCCGGGGAGCAGTAGTGGCCCTTGATGTGAAAACCGGCGCGGTATTAGTTTTGGCCAGCCACCCGACTTTTGACCCCAATTTGTTTACGCGAAAAATCACTAAGGATGATTGGGCAACTCTTCAACAGGAAGAAAATCCATTTGTGAATCGAACCATGCAAGGCTATCCCCCCGGCAGCACGTTTAAAATTGTGACTTCCGTCGCGGGGATGGAGTCGGGCAAGTTTTCGCCGGACTCAATTATTGGTACTTCGTCTTACATTACTGTGGGGGGAATTGATTTTAACGAACACAGCGGCGGTTACGGAAACATCGGCTTTCGGGATGCCTTGGCTTTCAGCAGCAATACGTTTTTTTATCAAATCGGGATGAGTGCCGGGCCGGACGAAATTGCTAAGTGGGGACACCGCTTGGGCATTGGCAAGGATACGGATTTGAAGCTTTTGGGCCTAGGCGGTGGCGATCACGGTCAAATGCCGACCCCGGCCCAGAAGGAAAAAATCTATAAAGAACCTTGGTATGCTGGTGATACGGTAACAATGTCGATCGGTCAAGGGTTCGTGTTGGTGACTCCTTTGGAGGCGGCGGTGATGGTAGGTTCGATCGCCAATGGTGGTAATCGGGTCAAACCGCATCTTTTGAGTTCTCTGACTGGCAAGCCTGAGACAAAACCAGTACCTACGGGGATGAAACCTTCGACAGTTAATGTGATTAAAGAAGGACTCGTGGCAGTAGTTACCGACGGTACGGGACAGGGGCTCAATGACGGTTCAATTCCACTAACAGCGGGCAAAACTGGGACTTCGGAGGTGATCGGACAGAAGGATCACTCGCTGTATGTGGCCTATGGGCCTGCGGACAAGCCGGAAATTGCGATCGCCGTGGTTGTGGAAAATGGCGGTTTTGGTTCTGTTGCCGCGGCCCCCATCGCCAAAGAGGTGTTTCAAGCCTATTTTGGGAAACCTAAAACACCACCCAACCCAATAGTAGTCAATCCTGAGTAGTCATTAGTCATTAGTCATGTTTTGCGAGCTTAAGAGCTCGCGAACGTTACTCGCGAACGCTATTAGTCATTAGTCATGTTTTGCGAGCTTAAGAGCTCGCGAACGTTATCAGTCATTAGTTATGAGACAGTAAGCCCAAACACAATGTTTGTGCCAATAATTTTTAAACGTGCTATGACTCATGACTGGACTGGGAGCCTCTCACTTTTGGAAAAAGCAATTTCTTTACAGTGCGAGCGTCCCCGCTCGCGAGTGTTGGATAGATCGCGAGCGGGGACAGCACTATAAAATCAAAACTGAGATGCTCCCACTGCACTGCTGATAGATGGTCGAGGTGCGTTTACGTAAAAAACCGGGTTTTTACCACCCCTACGGATGGCATCAAACTGTCCGAATTATTGACAACTGACAACTGACAACTGACTAATTCAGCCGCATAAATATTGTAGCTTTGCGAATTCCTGTTATTTCTCCCGTACTGGTGACGGTGAGCGATCGCAAGTGGTCAAAAAGTGGTCTTGCAGAAAGTTCAATTAACCTCAACAGCGGGATTTGTTTTTCCCAAATTGCTCTGCTGGAGGGCCAGTCTAAATAAAAATAGCCGTCGTTAGCTGGCGGTAGCGGTTCGATGCTGGTTTGAAAATCTTGATTTGCCACCAAAGAGCCTGTTTCGGCTGCTTTGAGTGCTGCGTCCATTGCTTCTACGGAAGTCGTGAAAATTTCGTATTTGCCGACAGTGGCTCGAACTCCTTTTGCCTCGGTTTCGATCGCACTTTTGCTATTGTTGTTTACATCGTAACTCTGGCTCGTTGTCAACTGCGTCCAAGCGGTAATTTTCTGGTTTCTGAGAGTAAAGTTGCCGATACTGTATTCTTTGCTGCGGGCAATTTCATCGAGTTTGTCGATCGCCTTTTGAGCATCAGCAGATTTCTCGGCCGCAAAAATCCAGTCGGGAGTGTTTGACGAACTCGGAACCACGGCTAAAGCGTATTCTCCTTGTACCCAGTTAAATATATCTTGGGGCAAATTGACGCCCCAATTTTCCTGAAGATCTGCGATCGCGCGATCGACTAATTTTGAAGCCTCTGCGTTAGTTGACACCGCCGATGACAAATCAGTCCAAAAATTCCTTAAATCGGTGCTGGCGACAGTGAAAGGACTGGCTGAGGGTATGTACTGCAAGGCTTGCACTGGTGCGGAGAGTGTGGGAATTGCTGTTTTGTCTCCCGATGTCACCAAAGCAGTTTGGGCCAGCAATCCCCGTCGGTTGACTCCGATAGCAACTGCGAGGGAATTGGGGGAAACTTGGGAATTTTGCTTGGTTTCCGACTGCGGGAGATTGACAAATCCTAAAGCTATTCTGCCTTGAGTTAGCTGCTGCAAAGCTTTTTGATAGTTAGGACTGTTGTTGAGATTCCGGTTTGCTGATTCTACGTTATCAATTGCATCTCGCAGCACATTCGGACTGTTGGAAAATAAAACAAAACTACTGTTACTTCCTGAATCAGAACTACCGCCGATTGCTGCTGTTGCAAAGCTGGGAGGCAAAGTTGAATTTGGTAGAGAAAGCGAGTTGAAAGACCAAATCGAATCTTTTTTAGGGTTAGTTATTGGTGACTCTTTATAATAAATTTTGACACCTTTGTATACTTCCGACTGCACAGTTTTCTCCTTACGAGATTCTTTTTGCCAGTAGGAAGTGAGAAATTCTTGACTGCGATCGGCATTTTGGGAGGAAACGGCTAGCAAAAACCCGGTTTGTTTGCCGTTGTTGAGTTCGCGATCGTCGAAATCTGGCGTGGTGGTGGCGAAAGTAATTTCGTCACCTATCCAAGGTTGGATATCGCGACTGTAATCCAGGCCAGTATTAACGAGGAAGCTTTTTTTTATTTGCTCGAATTCAGCGTGCGATCGGCTTCTTTCTTCAGGAGAGGCAAAGATTTGTCGCAATGCTTCGAGGCGATCGGGATTTACCAGCATTGAAACTAACACAGGTGATTGTTTCGAGACAAACACAGCCGCAGCCGGAGTAGTTGTCGGCCCACCGGCGAGCAGATTGAGGGGAGTTTTGGTTGACAGCCAGTAAAAACCGCCTGCACTCAAGGCTAAGAGAGCCAAAACGCCAGCAATGAGGAAAGAAAAGAACGATCGCAGCTTCATACAACAAGGACTAATGACCACAGTCTACTATTAACTACAGTAGCGCATGACCGTAGCTATTGACATCTGCAAAATATAGAGGCGGTGTCTGTGAGAAACCGCCCCAATATTGACAGGCTATTACCCGTCAGTTTATTTTTTTCTAAGTCAATGATTGTGCCAATCTAGCCATCAGTTCTTCAATCGATAATTGAGGCAAGTCTGCCAACAGCGATGATAAATTGTCTGGGGATAAAGCCAGCAGATAGGGGATGAGATTTACCGGGATTTCTTCTAATTGTCCCGATTGAATGAAGGTTTTTTCCATAACTGTTTGTGCCAACAAAATTTGCACATTTTGGTGTTCATTTTCTCCCGCAGGCAGAGTAGACAATTGCACTAACAGCAAGGTGAACTCGGCAACAGGCAAAGCCGAAATCGGTAGAATTAATGCGACAGTTCGTGGGTCTAACTCCCCATATCTAACTTGCAAAAAACTCTCCAAAATCATCCGCTGTCCTTCTTCCCGGCCTTGTTGGAGGCCTTGTTGGAGGCCTTGTTGGAGGCCTTGTTGTTGTGCAGCTTCTAAATGTTGTTGAAAAAGAGGTGCAATCGCCATAACTAACTCCTGATCTTCATCATCCCCTGCGGGAATAGGTGGTGTATTCGCTTGCAAATTTGCCTGCAAGATGTACAATAATTCTAGCGCGTTAGTTCGGAGTGGATTATCGACAGGCAACGCACTTAGTTCTGCGATCGCCTGTTCCTGTACCCGCCCGCGGCCCAACATCCGCAACCACATAGTCTCGGGGCTTCTCGGTAGCTGGTGAATCGCGATTAGTCCGACTCTCCAAACCTGAGTTAAAAAATAAACTCCTTTCGCCCAGCCCTCCGACTCTTCGGGAACCCGAAAACCAAAACTGTCCAGTAAAAGTTCCGAAGCAGTGGGAGTTAAAATCCACAACCTCGGCAATTGTCTTTCTTCTAAACGCTGGTCTTCTCGATTAGTCTGCCGCCCCAGTTTCGCCCTACTATTTAATAGTTTTACCACACAACTGAAGATTCCCTCAGTATTAACCGGATTGCGAAACGGCTCAATCACAGCTACAGTAGCAGCCATCTTACCCAATAAACCCAAACTCTGAACATATTCGCCCTCAAAAGAAGTGGGTTGAAACCAGACATCAATTTCTCTGACTTCAGCGGTGACATCTTTGCTGGTTTCTACTTCTCCCAGAGGCGACAATAACTCTTGAAGGTATTCTTTAGCAAACTGATCGTGGGGAAACTTAGTCATAAAGTCAATGTTTTGCACTCCCTGCTATTTTACACAAACAAATAGTCATTAATACAAACCCAACTCAAATATTAACAATATCAACGTCCTCTGAACAAAGAGTTTTACTGCCAAATATCAGTTATAAATTATATGAATATTTGCTCGCGTAACTGGGAAACCAACGTTCGACAAGAATTGCTTATCATCAAGGTCAATTAGAAATTATGGTGCCGCTACCGGAACATGAAAATCGCAACAGACCGATCGATCGCACTCAAACAGCAGGCGCAACCGCAGCAGTGCGAGAATTCCGGGAATGGGTGAGGAATAGGTAATTGTGAGTCTACCAACTCTTAACGTGCGAGATCCCTCGTGCACGCAAACGACAATCACAGAGCTCGCACAAAACTGGTGTTTGACTGTGCGGGGGCGAGGGCGCGAGGGCGATCGGATTATAAATCAGTCACTTTTCAACATTCACCGACACGTCCAACTACTTAGATTCAGGATTCCAACGCATCCCAATAATTGCCATTCCAGTTGGCCCGCTTGTTGAAATAATTATTGTTCCATCTGAACTATTCGCAGTTACAAAATTAGTAGCAGTCCTCCAGTGATAAGGAAATATATCTTTGCGATAGACATTATCGTCCACTACAAAAGTTTTCTCAACGCGAGATCCCTTGTACCACACAGCGCGATCGAAACCGTAAACCAACGTGCGATCGCCCTCAACTGCAACTACATTTAGTCTCAGCGGAAAGGGAAATGAGTTATGTATGAATGGAATAGAAAATGGTAAATCTGGCTTTTTGTATTTAATAGAAAGCCTTCGATATCTACCATTACTAATGCAAATATCTGCCCATTTGTTATCGACATTAAGAGACACAAAAGCATCGCCTGTTGATGTAAGACCCGCATTCTCTATGGTTAAGTCAGCATTGACATTTCTAGTGCTGTAGTAACCCAATGCACCAGCAATACCCACAGTCAGAACCCGCTCCTTTGAAAAGGATAAAAGTGTTCCTTTTATAGGTTGATGCAACGCAATAGGAACAGCATACTTTTTTCCATCTGGTTCTAGACATTGTATGCGACGCACACTGTTTCCATCTAACGTGCACAGTGCAATTCCCGATCCAACTGAACTATTAAATCCTTTCCACGGGTACGGCCCACGTACCTTACCACTGGCACTTACAAACCAAGCTTCGTCAAGGCTCATCACCCAAACAGCGTCTTTTTCAACACCTACAATCTCTGTACCAGGAATTTTGACGGACTGTTTTAGCACTCCTGTGGTGTCGTAGTGAGATATTATTTGATTACGAATAGACCAAACTCCGTCACTGCGAGCACCGAGACTCCCTGGCGACTCTAGTAGCGGTATCACTTTTGCAGTCTTGCTCACAAAAATAGCAGTCGGCATTGTTTGCTCGTTACCTTTAACGACAGTGCTTGCTAGTCCTCCTGGACTTACAGAGGTTTCTATGTAAGGTCTTACTGGGTAATATTTAGGGCCTGGTATCCCTCTAACTTGCGCCGCTTCAGGAGGAGGGGGTTGCATTTCTACTGCTTCTAGCTTAATTGGATTATTCCACTCCTTTTTTGCAATAGTCCAAATTTTTAGTTGCATACAACTAATTGGTTTTGTTGATTCCTCTGGCTGCCTATGGTTTTTTAACTCCTTTGATTGCCAATATTTTTCTTGAAAAATAACTGCGGTTATAAGCAGTATAATTGCTGATACAAACAGGTAACGCTTTTTCATGATGGTTGCTAAATCTTTCCTGCTTTTATCGCTTCTGCAAGAGGAGGTCCGATCTGTACTTGTCCTGGTAAATCGCCAATATCAATAATCTGTATGCGATTCTTTTTTCCATCACCTAGATCTGGAAATTCCCACAAACTGACAACTAGCGATCCAAATAGTGAGATTGCTACATGACCAGGAAATGGTGTTCTATCTGTAAAATACACTAAATCTCCAGGCTGAGGATATTTTGTTGGGCTGGAAGCATCTTTTTTACGAGTTGGGTAGAATGGTAACTCTGGATCTCTACTGTATCCCATTGTAGTCATCTGTCGGCCTGTTGGGTAAGTTGATTCTAGAAAATTCTTGATCTGTTTACCACTAATTTGACCGCAGAGAAAAGCTGCATATAAAATCATTTCCCAGCAGTTCATTGTCGCATCAAAAGATAAAGCATTCTCCGTATTTCCATACAAAAAATGGGAAATCAAGTCATTGGGAGTGTTACTCCAGCGCTGCTCTCCTGTGAGTAAGGATGCTGCGATTGCAGTTGCTAACTCTGGTTTGCTGCTAAAACTATCTCTGATGAGTCGCATCATTTTTGGGTCTTGAGTTATTGTCCTTCGCTCGGATTGTGAAGACCTAAAAATTAAAGCAAAAATCTTGTTATAATTGGCGATCGCCCCTGCCCCTGTTGTCAATAATCTCCTGATTTTTTCCTTGAAAGAAGGTTCTCCACCACCACCAGGCCCAGCAACCCAATTATCAGGAGCATTATTAATTACCTTCTCAGATTCAAGCTCTTTAAAAGTACGACGCGGTGGTGTCCAAATATCCTGACTCGGCTTAGGAGGCTTATTTAACTCCGGTGGCACATTCTTCCCCTTCGGAGCCTTATTCAACCGCGGTGCCTCCCCAAATTTCGGTACATCATTTACCTGCGGTGTTGTTTTCTTCGGATCGAACCCTCCCCTTTTCGACTCAGATTCACTCGGCAAATACTTGCCATCTTTCCAACTAGACTTCGACCAACTCTCACTCCAATCATTCCTGCCATCATCCCAGACTGTCCCGCTACGAGTCCAACTCCAGTCACTGCGACTACTGCTATAAACAGCTCTTTTAGTCGTCGATTCAGAATCTGAGCCACTGATAGTCTCACTCCAACTGTAACCTCCCTTAAAGTAAGACTTGGTGTAACTCGAAGTCCAGCTAGAATACTTGTAAACGTCACTCACTACCCCCTTACTATCGTAACTGCTATCCCTCAACCATTTTTGGTAGGTCGAACTGCCATTCTCTTCTTTTCGACCATCTTTGTAAGTTGTTACTGTCTGTGAATTACTCGTCTTTGAGGTATCGCTATTGCTAGACGAATTGGTATTGTTGCCTTCGGTACTGCTATTACTTTTACTCGCGGTTATTGTCGATTCATCGCTGTTACTTTTGGTCGTGTAAGTATCAGCTTTGTATTCAGTATCCCACTGCTGTTGATTTTCAGAATAGCTTTCACTTTCGTTTTTGGAGCTGGGTTTTCCGGCACTGTTACTGCTGGAAGAGTTTGATTTATTGATTGAATAATGGTCGCGATTGTGGTTTCTAGTATCTCCCCCATTTTTGTAACTTTCCGTGCTGTTGCCCTGAGTTACTGAGTAATTATTATCTCGATTGTTTCTCCAAGAGTTAGTGCCGTTGCTGCTGTTTGTTTCTTGGGACTGATTCTGGGTATATGTGTCTGTGTTGCTCTTATTTTTTGATTTGCCGTCATCGTAACTGCTGTTAGCATTACTGTTCCCTTCTGAGTAAGTATCGCGGGTGCTACTACCGACGGTTTTGCCGTTGGTTGTGGTGTTGTCCCAGGTGTTGTTGGTGATTGAATGGTTGTCGCTGCTGTTGTTTGTTTTGTATGAGTCGCTGCTTGTTTTGCTGTGAGAGTTGGATTGAGTGACTTCGGAATTATCGCCGCTGTAAGTGCTGTTGGAATTGTTGCCTTTGCTGCTCGAAGTCCAGTTAATTTTTCCTTTTCTTTGAGTTGTAGTGTTGTCGCCGGAAGTTCCATTACTGCTGGTGTACTGATTGTTTGTCGTTGATTTTGAACCTGAATCTTCTTGGGTTTTGGAGTTGCTCTCTCCATTGTTACCGTCATGTTTCCCATCGGATTGAGTTTGGCTGTTTAGGTAACTGTCAGAAGCACTTTTTTGAGTTTGTGAAGGACTGGTATAGTTGCGATTTGAACTCCATTTCTGTTTGGATGAGGTTTGGCTGTTTCCTGTGCCTTCGTATTTGAGTCGGTTGCTGCTTGACTGGGATTTATCTGTTCTTTCTATTGAGTAGAGGGAAAGGTTTTTGTCTGTGTAGTCCTTGGTGTTTGTGTTTGTATCTGTTTTTGTTTCATAAAAAGAGTTGCCATTACTGTTGGTATTGGTACGGCTTTTGTTCCAGTTGGAGTTTGTGTGTGAGTAGCTTCTGTTGGTTTGGGTGTTTGTGCTGGTTGTACTGCCGGATTTGCTGGTATTGCTGGTAGTGTTTGGCGCTAGTTCTGTGGTAGTGGAACTGGTGCCGACGTTGTTGTCTCCGGTTGAGGTAGTGGTGGTTTTTGGTTGGTTGGTTGTAGCGTTGGTTAATGCTGCTCTTGATGACGGTTTGGCTGTGGCTTGGTTAATGTTTTCGTCGGGACTGGTTAGGGGTTTGATTAATTGTTTGGTGGCTGCTAATACTGGGATTGCGGGGATTGTTTGGGCGGCGGTGGCTATGGCTAATTCTTGGTTTAAGATGCCGTATCCTGTTCTTTCATCCCATCCGGGTACGTCGATGTCTGTTGCTGTTTCTAGGAGGATGTTTTTGATTTGTTGGGGGTTGAATGATGGGTTGGTTTCCCACATTTGGGAGATGGTTTTTGTGATGATGGCTGCTGCTATTGATGTACCTTGTTTTGGTTGGCTTGTGGTTTCTGTTGTGCTGCCAATTGTGTCCAATGCTAGGATGTCTAAGCCCTCTCCGTAGCTGGAATATGGGCTGCGGTTGTTGTTAGAAGCTGCGCCGACTGTGATGATGTTGGGGAATTCGGTTGAGGCTTGTCCTAGAGCTGAGGATTTCGAGCCTTCATTACCTGCGGCTGCTACAATCAGGATGTTGTTATCAAAGGCGTATTTGAGTGCTGCTGTTTCTGTTTCTGTCAGTTTGTGCCGTGTGGTTTGCGTGCCGTCGGGATTGATTTGGGTTAAGTCGAAGCTGAGGTTAACTACGGCGTTTGGTTGTTTTGATGCTTTTGCTGTGTCTACAAATTCTATCAAGGATTCGTGCCAGTTGCCGGAACCTGTGGCTCTTCCCAACCAAATTGGTGTTTGGTGATTGTTTTTGTTTTTGTCACCGGCAATTATTTCTAATATTGTGTTTCCGTGTTGGTTTCCTTCGTTTGGTTGGAGTAGGGGGTTGTTGTCTTTGTCGATTAAGTCTTTTCCGAGGATGATTTGGCTGTAGTCGATGTTGGGGTTGTCGGCGGCAAAGCCGGTGTCGATGATGCCGATTAATAGTTGAGTTGGTTGGGGGGAATTGAGAGTTGTTTCTAATTCGGTAGTCGTGTCAGCAACTGGGTACTCGTTAATCTTGGTTTCGGAGTCGCTTTGACTGGTGGCGATGATATGAAGAGGATTTTCTGGCTGATTATTTGCGGATGATGCTATTTCTGGAATAACGGTTATTTTTTGGGATTCGGTTTCAAAGTTAGGGTTTGCATACTCGTCAATGGTTGTTTCTGGCTGATTGTCTGTGTTGGGAATGATATTTGCTGAGTCTGACGGCAAATAATTTTGAGTGGTGGCTGTTTGGGGAATATTAGTTAGGTTTTCCGAGTCGGTATCAAAGTTGGCAATTGTGTATTCTGACTCGGATAGTGGATGGTTGTCGGTTGATTCTGCTGTGGCTAATGTGCGGTTGAGAGTTTCAAACAGTGTGGAAATTTCCTCGTCATAAATTAGTGGGAAACTTTCATCGGCTTGGCTGGTAATTTCGGTAGTGTCTGCATTGACAAAGGTATTGGGGAGATTTAATGAGGTATTTTCAATTTCCCCGGTGAGAATGTCTGTTGCTGCTGGTATTCCTGGTAACTCGGCGGTTTCTGTTTCAGTAGAAGCTGAGGGAATGGCAGTTGTTTCTGTTTTTTCACCTGTTATTTCGTCTATTGAATGAATAACTGCGACGGCTAGTTGAGTGTTTTCTGAGATTGTTGGGACTAGATTTGGGGAAATTGTCGCGTTTTGGGTTTCTGTCGTTGAGAAATCTAGTTTTTTCTCGACAGGCTTTCTCGTAACAGTCGGGTTTTGAGTTTCTGTGGCTGGAGAATCTGGTTTTTTCTCGACAGGATTCGCCACAGCAGTAGAAACAGTAGAGTTTTTAGCTTCTATGGCTGGAGAATCTGGTTTCACTTCGGCAGGATTTATCGAAACAATCGGATTTTTAGTTTCTGTTACTGGAGAATCTGCTTTTTTCTCGATAGGATTCGTCGCGTTTTTAGTTTCTGTGGCTGGAGAATCTGGTTTCACCTCAGCAGGATTTGTCGCAGCAGTGGAAACTGTCGTGTTTTTAGTCTCTGTCGTCGCAGAATCTGCTTTTGTCTCAGCAGGCTTTGTCGCAGAATTAGGAGTTTCTGAAACTATTGCGCTTTTACTCTCTATCGCTGAGGAATCTGGTTTTACTTCGACAGGCTTTGTCGTGTTTTTAGTCTCTGTCGCTGGAGAATCTGCTTTTACTTCAGCAGGCTTTGTCGTGGAAGTGGGAATTTCTGAAACTGTCGTATTCTTCGTGTCTGTCGCGGAGGAATCTGCTTTCACCTCCGCAGGCTTTGTCGTG
>NZ_JAEQCF010000017.1:38658-91412 GCF_020738625.1 Microcoleus sp. PH2017_09_SFU_O_A | reverse complement strand
TGAAACTGTCGTATTCTTCGTGTCTGTCGCGGAGGAATCTGCTTTCACCTCCGCAGGCTTTGTCGTGTTTTTAGTTTCTGTGGCTGGAGAATCTGCTTTCACCTCCGCAGGCTTTGTCGTAGAAGTGGGAATTTCTGAAACTGTCGTATTTTTGGTTTCTGCCACTTCAGTACATTTACACTTTTCAGGAGTTGTGTCTGCTGTTGTTGCGTTGCTGTCGGGAATTTCGGAAGCTGTCGCTGTTGCGTTTTTGGTTTCTACTGTTGGAGAATCTGTTTTTGCCTCGATCAGATTTTTGGTATTAGTTGAATCTTCGGAAACTGTTGCAACTTTAGTCTCGGTAGCGGAGGAATTTGGTTTTATTTCGGCAGGAGTTGTCACAGAATTGGTAATGTCCGAAACAGTCCCATTTTTAGCTTCTGCTGTGAATGTGCTGGAGTCAGTTTTGAGGTTATTGGTAGTTTCTAATTTTGTGCTGTTGCCAGTAATTGGATCTATTGTGGAGGTTGTTGTTGCGTCTTTTTTAGGTAGAGTATCGATTGTCGTTCCGGGCTTTTCAATCAGTAAAGCGTCTATTTCTGTGGTTTTTATCGGTAACTCTGTGTTGCTTTCGACTGATAATTGCCTTTCCTTTAACAATTCTGGACAGATGTTGATCGTGTCTAATTCGCTTGGCTGTATGTTTTTTTCTGGGGGGGGAATGATAAGTGCTGGCAATGTTTCCTAACTGCGTCTTTTCTGTAATGTCAGGAATTATGGATGTGCTGGTAGTTGTGCTGGGGGTGAGCGAGTTGATTGATAACATTAGTTGCTTCCCTGATTTTTCAAATGTTAATGCGTTTCCTTGGACGTTCAAGGATAGTATTGACTTTTGTTTTTTGGAATTTATCAGCCAATGATTGAGTTTTATGCAGCGCGAATAAAAGCGCTACACTCAGCGTTAAACTGTCAGTTGCGCTCTGATGGTCGGCGCTCTGATGAAAGATGTTGATGAAAGATGTTTGTGCCGATCGCTCTTTTTTTGTTCGGCTGTTTTTGTTGCTTTGTTGAGCTTACTAATAACCGTTATAACGTGTCAATAGCTGTGTGGCATCTTTACGAAACTTTTACATATAGACGCTCTTTACATATATTGATAAAGAGCGCTGAAGCGCAACTACGTACCTATTTGTCTGATGACTATGCTCTTTACATATATTGATAAAGAGCGCTGAAGCGCAACTACGTACCTATTTGTCTGATGACTATGCTTTGATGGGTCGATCGCCTTTACCTACGCTCCTACCTCAATAATTGTCCAAAACTTAGAACTGTCACAAA
The DNA here is from genome assembly GCF_020738625.1 of Microcoleus sp. PH2017_09_SFU_O_A. Lineage (NCBI taxonomy): Bacteria > Bacillati > Cyanobacteriota > Cyanophyceae > Oscillatoriales > Microcoleaceae > Microcoleus > Microcoleus sp. PH2017_09_SFU_O_A. Next base: position 90,092 of record NZ_JAEQCF010000017.1, on the reverse strand, counting down.
ACTTTAAAATCTTAAAGCTAGTACGATCGCCCTAACAAGCAAAAATAATTCATTCAATTGTGCAGCTTACCACGGCAAGCCTCGCGCATCGGAAAAATCAGCATCGAGAACCGCCCCCGGATCGAATATAGCGCCAGTTAAATCAGCTTTTCTAAACGACGTTACTGACAATTTTTCGATTTCTTCAACCGCGATAAAAAAGCCGATCGCACATAACCCCAAAATAACCCCAGAAACCAAAAATAAACCAATTCCCCTCAGAGTATCCCCGCCCAAAAATGTCACAATACCGTTAGCGCCGATCGCAGCAGCAGCCCCAGCTACAGCCCCCGCCACAATTCCCGCCTCGCCCCGAGTCGCAGCAATCGCCGTCGCAGCAGTCCCAGCCACAGCCACAGCCCCCGCATCCACCCCGCCAATCAGTCCAATCAAAGCCCCAGCAGCCGTCACTATCACCGCTGTCACCCCAGCCCTAGCAATCAATTTTTTTACTCGGCGGCGGCTTTGTCCGGTTCTGACGCCCTGAAAATTTGCCCCTCTCAAAATCGCCCCGGTGAAATTGCAGCCTCGAATGTCGCAACCGCTGAAGTTCGCCCCTGATAAGTCCAGCCCTTTAAATGAACGGTTCCGCAAGTTTTGGTTGGCAAAATTGAGATTTTGAGTCATAAGGAAGAGGGAAGAAGGAAGAAGGAAGAAGGAAGAAGGAAGAGGGAAGAGGGAAGAAGGAAGAGGGTTTGAGGAATTAAGAATATCTTAACTGTCGGGTGCGACTTCTTTAGCAGAAAATAAGATATATGTCAATTATTATCCGATATTTGGTAACTTCTCAGTTTCCCTGTACGATCGATCGCGTCCTAGGAACTCATCGGAGCCGCCAAAAACTGCTACGATCTTTGAGATTAAGTTGACAACAATGCAGCCCCTTCAATTCATGCTAGAAATTAAAATCTGAATGCTGTTATCCACAAACTCTGTCATCCTAGAAATTAGCATTAACAGTCCTGGATGCAAGAGTGGTCAGAAACCGGGTTTTTTACCGAAAAGATTTGGGTGCATCTGGCGCAAGACAAATATGTTTGTAGGGGCGAAGCATGACCGCAGTCAATATGGGATTATAACTAATAATTTATATGCGGTCATGCTTCGCCCTCCTCAAAAACCAGATGCACCCAAAGATTTCCTTCCAACCCTCAGATTAAATAAAAAACCCGGTTTCTTTGGTCTTGATACCTAAATCCCGATCGACAAAATCCCAAGTCGGGATGTAAAATCTACAAAACATCGCAATTATTATGCCAAACCTCCCATTTTCCCCCGAACAAATTGCCGCTGAAAGACTCAAACCCGAAGAATATGAAGAAATCGTTCAGCGTCTCGGCCGCCATCCCAATAAGGCTGAATTGGGAATGTTCGGCGTGATGTGGAGCGAACACTGCTGCTACAAAAATTCGCGGCCGCTATTAAAACAGTTTCCCACAGAGGGCGATCGCATTCTTGTCGGCCCTGGAGAAAATGCCGGCGTTGTAGACTTGGGAGATGGCTTGCAACTTGCTTTCAAAATTGAATCCCACAACCACCCGTCAGCAGTGGAACCTTTCCAAGGTGCTGCAACTGGCGTCGGTGGGATTCTCCGCGATATCTTTACAATGGGCGCTCGCCCGATCGCACTTTTGAATTCTCTACGTTTCGGCAATTTAGATGATAGCAAAACTCAGAGATTGTTCAAAGGTGTTGTATCGGGAATCAGTCACTACGGAAACTGCATCGGCGTACCCACGGTTGGCGGCGAAGTTTATTTCGATGCTGCTTATTCTGAAAACCCGCTAGTTAATGTCATGGCTTTGGGTTTAATGGAAACTCAAGAAATTGTTAAATCTGGCGCATCGGGAATCGGAAATCCTGTGCTTTATGTGGGTTCAACTACTGGCAGAGATGGCATGGGAGGCGCAAGTTTTGCTAGTGCAGAATTGACCGACAAATCAATGGATGACCGCCCAGCAGTCCAAGTAGGAGATCCGTTTCTCGAAAAATCCTTAATTGAAGCTTGTTTGGCAGCATTCAAAACTGGTGCTGTCGTCGCCGCCCAAGATATGGGCGCGGCAGGAATCACCTGTTCGACATCGGAAATGGCAGCCAAAGGTGGTGTCGGAATTGAATTTGATTTAGATAAAGTTCCGGTTCGAGAAAGCGGTATGGTTCCCTACGAATACCTGCTTTCGGAATCGCAAGAACGGATGTTGTTTGTCGCACAGAAAGGACGGGAACAGGAATTAATTGATATTTTTCATCGCTGGGGATTGCACGCCGTAGTCGCGGGGACAGTCATCGCAGAGCCGATCGTCCGAATTCTGTTTAAAGGCGAAATCGCTGCTGAAATTACCGCGACTGCTTTGGCAGATAATACGCCAATTTATCACCGCGAATTGTTAACGGAAGCGCCAGAATATGCTAGAAAAGCATGGGAATGGACGGCGGACAAGTTGCCGGAATGCACCGCAGCCGGTATCGAAGTTCAAGGTGATTTCCAAACTTGGAATCAGATTTTGCTGACTCTTTTAGATACTCCCACCATCGCTTCTAAACGCTGGGTTTATCGCCAATACGACCATCAGGTGCAAAATAATACTGTTGTTTTGCCGGGAGGCGCTGATGCTGCTGTGGTCAGATTGCGGCCTCTGGAACCATGTCAAAAAGAACCCCCCCAACCCCCCCTTGCTAAGGGGGGGCTACAAGAGGAAGAACCCGCCCTTACTAAGGCGACGCTACAAGAGGAAGCAGAAGCTATTCCCTTATTTAAGAAAGCACAAGGAAGAGAAACTGCCGAATTTTCTCCCCCCCTTGTAGGGGCGGTGCCCCCGTGCCCGCCCTCGCCAGGGGGGGTTATTCCCGGAGTTGCGGCGACGGTTGATTGCAATTCTCGCTATGTTTATCTCGACCCTTATGAAGGTGCAAAAGCCGTCGTAGCGGAAGCAGCGAGAAACTTAAGTTGTGTCGGTGCTGAACCTATTGCAGTTACGGACAATCTCAATTTTGGCAGTCCCGAAAAACCTGTAGGATATTGGCAGTTAGCATCGGCTTGTCGCGGGATTGCTGATGCTTGTCGCGAGTTGAAAACACCTGTGACTGGGGGTAATGTTTCTCTGTACAATGAAACGGTTGATTCTGATGGCAATCCTCAACCGATTTATCCAACTCCGGTAATCGGAATGGTGGGATTGATTCCAGATTTGACGAAGATTTGCGGTCAAGGTTGGCAAAAGAAGGGCGATTTAATTTATGTGTTGGGAATTGGAGCAAATAGTCAGGATGAACTGACCTTTTTTCAATCGGCTAATTCTGAATTGAAAACTGAAACTCCGAAGAAATCGGCTTTTGCTACTCTCGGAGGTTCGGAATATTTAGCGGCAGTTCACGGGATTGTAGCGGGGAAACCGCCAAGGATTAATTTTGAATTGGAAAGGAAAGTGCAATCAGTTTGTCGCGACGGTATTCGCAGCGGTTGGGTATGTTCGGCCCACGATGCTGCGGAAGGTGGAATTGCGATCGCCCTGGCGGAATCCTGCATCTCTGGTAAACTGGGTGCGGAAATCCATCTGGGCTTGAATTCGGCAAATGTTAGCCGTTGGGATGAAGTTTTGTTTGGTGAAATGGGCAACTGCATTATTGTTTCCATCGCGCCGGAAAATCAAGGAGTTTGGGAAGCTTACTTGCAAGAACATTTGGCTAAAATGTGGCAGAAAATCGGTGTAGTTGGGGGTGCTGACTCGCCTTTGCGGGTGTTGAGTGCGGATAATTTGGGGTTGATTGAGGTCGGGATGGGTGATATGGGCGATCGGTTCTATAATGCGATCGAGCGTCGAATTGGATCTGTTTGATGGCGAGCGATAAGTAGCGGTGGTTGAAAGTGCCTGGTTTCAACCACCGCTACACTGACAAAACCCGCCTGCGCGGGTTAAATTTCTACAATATCTTTTCTTCTTTAAAACCCACAATTATGAGAAATTTACAAACGTTTGATTTTGAAACAGTGACAGTTGATGTCCAGGGTAATATAACTAACCGTAAAGACAATCAAGCACAATTTATTAGCGAAGATTTAGGTGGCGGTGCAAGCTTAGAAATGATAGCAATCCCTGGAGGCAGTTTCCTGATGGGCTCCCCCACTGAGGAAGTAGGGAAAGAAAATATGGAAAATCCGCAACACAAAGTTAACATCAACACAAAGTTAACATCTCTCCTTTTTTTTATGGGCAAGTATGAAGTCACTCAAGAGCAGTGGCAAGCAGTGATGGAAAATAATCCATCTAAATTCAAAGGCGCGAAACGTCCTGTAGAAAAAGTAAGTTGGAATGATGCTGTGGAATTCTGCGAGAAACTTTCCCAAAAAACAGGCAAGACTTATCGCTTACCTTCGGAAGCCGAGTGGGAATATGCTTGTCGCGCGAGAACTAAAACACCTTTTCACTTTGGCGAAACAATTACCGCGGATTTAGTCAATTATAGTGGCTATCCCTATGGTTCTGCACAATGGGAACCTTCCCGCAAAGAAACAACGGATGTCGGGAGTTTTCCTCCGAATGCTTTTGGACTTTACGATATGCACGGGAATGTTAACGAATGGTGCAGCGATAGCGTGAATTTTAACTACAATGGCGCACCAAATGATGGAAGTTCTTGGGAAACTCACTCTGACTTGAGAGTTCTTCGTGGCGGTTCCTGGAAATGTCATGCGGTGAATTGTCGCAGTGCCTATCGCTCCGGGAATAGGGCAGGCGACGACGACAGAGGTTTTCGCGTTGCTCTTGTTTCTGGGTAGTCTCACTTGTAGGTGCGTCGCTATCAACAATCTACAAATCAAATTGACAATCTCACAGCGACGCACCCTACAAACACTGTTCACCTGCTATCATCAAGATAGACGCATCGTAGGAAAACAACCGATGACACTAACAGAATTACTCCCTACCATTAAAAAACTGTCTGCGATCGATAAACGAGAGTTAATCCGTATTCTTATGGCGGAAGAAGATATCAGTCAGAATATTTTTCCTTTGGAACCTTACAAGACTTACTACTTGCCAACTCCCTACAATACTTTTGGTGCTGGTACAGCTTTGATGCAGGCAATGAATCTGGCTAACAGCAACGAAAAGTGAGTATTATGCGATTTCAATACTCTACCAATCACCCCTCTCAAGATGAGTTTGACAGCTTACCGCGCATTCCCTTGATTCTGCACCACAATAACCAGAGAGTCGAAGTTGTTGGGTTAGTAGACAGCGGTGCAACAGTGAGTGTATTGCCTTACAAAATAGGAATTCAGCTTGGCTTAGTGTGGGATGACAGCAAAGCCATTATTCGACTGGCTGGTAACGTTGGTAATCAACCAGCGATGCCAGTATTTTTCATGGCTGAAATAGGGGAGTTTGCTCCGGTAAGATTAGTATTTGCTTGGGCAAAAAGTGATAGCGTATCATTGATTCTGGGACAGACAAATTTTTTCTTAGAATTTGACGTTCACTTTTATCGTTCTCGGCTTGAGTTTGATATTGAGCTGAAGCGTTAATTTCCACCATAATTTATTGGCACGGTAATTCTATGACTGCTACAACCGATCGCCCTTTAAAACATTTTTGCATAGAAGACCTGAAAAGTGCCGACCTCACAGGTATTTCTCTCATCCCTCAACCTTTAACCTTGCGTTTGGACTTTACTTTCGGAACCGGGATCTACGATACTGCGATCGAATTCTATCAACTCGTGCATCAGGTAATCTCTCAACCTGTCAACGCCGACTCAGAAGACTCTTGCTTCTGGGTAGGTAACGCAGAATTAAGACAACTGACAGAAGATAAAAGTCAAATTTTATCTGCTTTGTCCTATCCTTTTCAAAATCAAGAGGGTTTGGTTGAGACAGGTTCTTCAACTCTTTTCTACTTTCGGCTGGAAGGAGATATTTGTATCGAAGTAGTTTGCGGTAGTTACAAAATTTTTCAAGAATTGGAAGCGGCGGTTGAAACCGCGTCTAGATAAACAAAACCCGGAGGATGTGCGGGTTGAAGCCGTAGGGTGCGTCGCTATCAACAATCTACAAATCAAATCGACAATCTCGCAGCGACGCACCACATAATAGCAAGTGCATGGACTTAATCCGTAGGGTGCGTCGCATCGAAAATCTGCAATTTCGATCGACAATCTCGGAGCGACGCACCACACAATAGTAAGGTGCATCGCCATCTACAATCTGCAAGTTTCATCAAGAATCTCGCAGCGACGCACCCTACCAATTAGACTGAAAAATTTATCTGCTCTGTGCTATTGACATAACTTGTCGTGTCAAAAATGATTTATATGGCCGCACAGATTCCCATGATGATATAGTATGTCAATCTCACACAAAAGTCAAGAGCGATCGCCATTAAATGCTAATATTTCAAACAGCCCGTGAAGCGTAGCTATCCCGTAGGAAATCGCCCTCGATATCTTAATCTTTGAAAAAGACCTATTTTCCCTACAAAATCTATCGATTTGCGAATCCCGAATTACTTATGCGGGTTTTCCCCCCGTTAGCGAAGCCCTCGAAGAGGATCGCCCCCCGTGAATAAACGCTACTATCAGAGATATGGGCGATCGATATTACAATCCCCTTAAACGCCCCACATCCCCAGCCAGAATGCCAAACAACTTGAAATTAATGTTCGATCCGTGGCAATATTAAGGAATTATTAAGTTATGCGACGCGATCGCAAACAAAACTTCCCGCTGAAACTTTCCCGCTAACCCACCGTTCCCATTAGGAGCCCACCCATCTATGATTCCCAACCATTCCTTCGAGGCTGACGAGCATTCTAGCAAACCAGACAAGCCCGAGGAAGCTTGCGGCGTTTTCGGTATCTACGCACCGGGTGAAGATGTCGCCAAGTTGACCTACTTCGGCTTGTATGCTTTGCAGCACCGAGGTCAGGAATCCGCCGGAATTGCTACTTTTGATGGTGAAACAGTCCACCTGCACAAGGAGATGGGACTGGTTTCCCAAGTCTTCAACGAATCGAATTTAGGTCATTTGCCCGGTAACTTAGCCGTAGGGCACACTCGCTACTCTACTACCGGCTCGTCCCGCGTGGTCAACGCTCAGCCTGTGGTTGTCGAAACTCGCTTGGGAAGTCTGGCTCTAGCACATAACGGGAATCTTGTCAATACTAAAGAATTGCGGGAAGAATTGCTGTCTCGGAAGTGCGAGTTTGTCAGCACGACGGATTCAGAGGCGATCGCAGTGGCGATCGGTTGGGAGGTAGACCAGGGCAAAGACTGGCTGGAAGCTGCGATCAGTGCCTTTGCTATGTGCCAAGGAGCCTTTAGTTTGACGATCGCCACCCCCCAAGGCGTCATGGGAGTCCGCGACCCCCACGGCGTCCGCCCGCTGGTAATTGGCACCCTCCCCACAACTCCGCAACGGTACGTTTTAGCATCGGAAACCTGCGGATTAGATATTATCGGTGCTGAATTTTTGCGGGACGTAGAACCGGGAGAATTAGTTTGGATTACAGAGGAAGGTATGGCTTCTTTCCACTGGAGTCAGCAGCAAAAACGCAAACTTTGCGTCTTTGAAATGATCTATTTTGCTCGACCAGACAGCATTATGGAAGGTGAAAATTTATATACCTACCGACTGCGGATCGGGCGGAGGTTGGCAGTCGAATCTCCGATTGATGCTGATATAGTCATCGGTGTTCCCGATTCTGGAATCCCAGCGGCGATCGGCTTTTCTCAAGCTTCCGGCATTCCTTACGCCGAAGGATTGATTAAAAATCGCTACGTCGGACGCACTTTTATTCAACCGACTCAGACAATGCGCGAGTCAGGAATCCGCATGAAACTCAACCCTCTCAAAGATGTGTTGGAAGGAAAGCGGGTCATTATTATCGACGATTCTATCGTCCGCGGCACTACCAGCCGCAAAATTGTCAAAGCCTTGCGGGATGCGGGCGCCACCGAAGTTCACATGAGAATTTCTTCGCCCCCAGTGACTCATCCTTGTTTTTACGGCATCGACACCGACAATCAAGATCAGTTGATTGCTGCTACCAAGTCCGTCGCCGAAATTGGCGTTCAAATTGGGGTGGATTCCTTGGCTTTCTTGAGCCGGGAAGGAATGCTGAGTGCGACTAACGAAGACACGAAAAGTTTTTGTTCGGCGTGTTTCACCGGCGATTATCCGATCGAGATTCCGGAAATGGTCAAACGGGCGAAGCTCTTATTAGAAAAGGCTGCAACCTAGAAAACCAAACAGCGAGAAAGCGATCGCCAGTCAGTAGATTTTAGATTTTAGATTTTAGATTTTAGATTTTAGATTCACACGGCTCGCACAGTGAATCTGATATCTAAAACTTTAGTCTAAAACTCTGCTGTATTCGCGACGATTGTTTAGCGCTTCTATCCGTTTTTGGGTAAGTAGGTGGGTGTAAATAAATCGGTTCATGTAACAGAACGTAAAGCAACCGTAACCCCTGCGTAGCCGCGTGCCTGCCCGTTGGCGAAGCCGCCCTGAAAGGGCTAGGGCTTATGCTTCGCTTCACTTCGTTTCGCTCTCTTCGGACATACTTGTGTATTTTCATACTCATCTACTTAGCTCGCTTTCCGCGATTTGTCGATTGAAAAAAATTTTCTGGTAAGTCATTGCCAGAGTGTGTGTAGAAATGTTAAATTAACTTAGCTCTAGCAACTCTGGCAGAATTTGTGAACTGTAGGGAGCGATCAGTTGGGTAGAACTCAATAGGCTTGGTTTAAGACAGATCCCCCCTAACCCCCGTTAAAAAGGGGGGACAAGAATCTTCTCAAAGTCCCCCTTCTTAAGGGGGATGCGAGGGGGATCTCCGGGCAATAAACAGTGTTAGCCCAAGCGTATTGAGGTAGAGCTTGATGTGAAACCCAAGACTCCGATTTGAGATTTCGGATTTGAGATTTGTCCTTGAATCTAAAATCGCCAATCTAAAATCGATCGGCTCAACCTACACTCTCGTTGACAATACCTGCTGGAAATGTTGTATGCTACCTGCGAACTGGAGATAGTTTCTCCAGAAAGTGCGATCTCAAATTGAAGTCGCATTTCGTACCAACAACGGACACATAGGATTTTTTCAGATAACAGGGTCGATCGCGCTAAATCTCCCCACACAAATATTCTACAAGCCAACTTGCTTGAGAATCGCGGGCGGGCGATTCATGCGGAACTAAAGAACTTTAGAAACCCTTGCAGAGTAAAAAATATGGCTCCTTGCGGGCTGAAAGTGAAAGTTAAAAGGCGGAATGCGGTTTCTCAAGTCAGCTTAAATCGGAAACTTCGTGCAATTAGATACTGTTCTCAATCAGCCGAGCAATACCAGCTCATCCTCTCGTACAAAAGAGTTACCTTTTACTCTTGGTGATGTCAAAGCAGCCATTCCAGCCCATTGTTTTGAACCCTCGGCTTGGAGATCTCTAGCTTATTTCTTTTTGGATCTTGGAATTATCGCAGGTTTATACGCGATCGCCTACAGCCTAGATTCCTGGTTATTTTATCCAATCTTCTGGTTCATGCAGGGAACCATGTTTTGGGCATTGTTTGTAGTCGGGCACGACTGCGGGCACGGTTCATTTTCTAAGAGCAAATGGCTCAACAACCTGATCGGACACCTTTCCCACGCACCCATTCTCGTACCCTTCCACGGTTGGCGGATCAGCCACAGAACCCACCACGCCAATACAGGCAGCTTGGACAACGATGAAAGCTGGTATCCAGTGTCGGAGAGCAAATACAATCAAATGCCCTGGTACGAGAAGCTGGGACGCTTTTATTTGATGTTATTTGCTTATCCAATTTATCTGTTTCGGCGATCGCCCGATCGGGTAGGTTCTCACTTCATGCCCGGTAGCCCGATTTTCCGTCCTTCCGAAAAAGCGGACGTATTGACGAGTTCCGCATCATTGGTATTGATGGTAGCCTTTTTGGGTGCGTTAACCTATCAATTTGGTTGGCTGTTTTTACTGAAGTTCTACCTAGTTCCCTACGTAATCTTCGTAATGTGGCTGGATTTGGTAACATTCCTGCACCACACAGAAGCCGATATTCCCTGGTATCGCGGAGATGACTGGTATTTCTTGAAAGGTGCGCTATCTACGATCGATCGCGATTACGGAATCATCAATTCCATCCATCACGACATCGGCACCCACGTCGCCCACCACATCTTCTCGACAATGCCGCACTATCACTTGAAGGAAGCCACAGAAGCCATCAAGCCACTGTTGGGCGATTATTATCGCAAATCAACCGATCCCATTTGGAAGAGCTTTATTCGCTCTTACTGGGATTGTCACTTTGTTTCCGATACAGGTTCTGGAGTTTACTACGAATCGCCTAACAGTCGGAAATCGAATTGAGTTAGCAGGTTAATTTAATAGTGGACAATTGACTATTGACAATTGTCCACTGTTTAAAACTCTTCCGACTCAAAAACCCGGTTTTGCAATAAAACCGGGTTTCTTTTATTTACATTTTTTCCAATCCCATACAACTTCCCTACGCCACAATCCGAATATTTGAAGCACTCAGCAGAGGAGCACCACCCGCTACGTTTCCAGGATTGAGATCCGCAATAAAACCGCCCTCTGCATCTCCGCCAACTAGGATAGAACCGTTGCGGTTAAAAGACAAATCGCCACTTACACGATTGTAAGTAATTTTGGCATTGCTTGAAAACTGTTCGATGAAACTATCTACAACTTCAAATTCCGAACTGAGTAACGTTCCACCAGCAGCAGTGATAAGAGTATCGAAAGTCTTTTTGGATAGAACGAATTTGTCGGAACTAACGCTGAAAGAAGTGACAGTATCAAGGCCAACATCGGAAGCAATAAATGCTCGACCAGTTTCGTAAAGGAATCGATCGGCACCAGCACCGCCAGTGAGCAAATCGTTACCAGATCCACCATTGAGAGTGTCATCGCCGCTGCCACCGGTGAGAGTGTCATTGGCACCTTCTCCATCCAAAAAGTCATTGCCACTGCCACCAATGAGGACGTTACTGCCAATTCCACCATCGAGGGTAACAGATCCTAAGGTAAAAGCTGAAGCATCAATGTTGCCGGGAATATTGTTACTTTGGAAGACAAACAGTTCAGCATTCTCAATTCCATTCAGGCTATCAACCCCCTCACCCGTCACGCTGGTGTTAGTCAGCACGATGTTACTTCCAACAGCATTCACCTTGACTCGATCGATTCCAGCACCACCATTGATGACATCATTACCAGCACCACCGTTGAGGATGTCATCGCCATTGTTACCATTGAGAATGTCAATGCCATCACCACCATTGAGAGTATCATTGCCATCAAGACCGTTAATTGTATCATCCCCTGCTAAGCCACTCAAACTGTTATTAGCGGCATTACCGAGAATGCTATTCCCAAGGGCATTGCCAGTGCCGTTGATGTTAGCAGTTCCCACCAAAGTCAATCTTTCGATGTTGTTTGGTAGAGTGAAGCTGATAGGAGAATTAACGATGTCATTGCCTTCATTAGCCTGCTCGATAAAGGTGGCATTAAGTGAGCCGACACTGTAGGTATCGTTTCCGGGGCCGCCAGCGATAGTATCTGCACCTAAGCCTCCGTTAAGTACATCGTCGCCCGCACCACCATTGAGGCTGTCATTGCCCGTGCCTCCAAAAATATCCCCAACGAGAACGTCATTGCCTCCTCCACCGATCAGGGTGTCATTGCCAACTGCACCCAGAAGTTGGTCATTGCCCAATCCACCGAGGAGGGAATCATCGCCACCGTTACCATTGACAGTATCATCGCCTGCGAGGGCATCGATGAAGTTATTCGCTGCATCACCAAGAATTAAGTCGTTACCAGGGGTTGGGTTTCCGATAATCGCCATGATTTTGTTTCTCCTTATTTGTTTAGGTTTGAATGTTTCTCTTTTGTTACAAACTCAAGAAAATCATCCAAATGAATGATTGACAATTGAGCGACTCTTGCTGCGTACAATGCAAGTTTTGTTTCGCTCTAGACCCAAGTTAAGCAATCAGCTTTGATATGACGACAAGAAAAGGCCGTAAAAAGTCAGGAATAAATAGTCTGAAAAAGTCAGTACGATTAAGATTGGCAAGTTCGATGACCATTGTTCGTCCGCTGGCGGGCGATAAATGTTGAGATCGCTATTTTTGTAAAAACATAGAAAAATCTTGTTAAAGTAAGAGGACTCAGATTTTGCATCCACAGACTAGGCAGGCGAGATACTTACCTGCAAGAGGTTAATTTTTCTTGTGAGATGGGCTGGAAAACTTATCTCACGTAAAATAAGAAAAGCAAGATATCAGAAGACTAATTTAGGAGTGCTGTAAAGCCATGACTGTGGAAGAAGCACTGAAAATTTTAGATAGTGCGATCGCGCCAACTTCTCTGAGCAACATCCAAGAGATCGTATTTCGCCAATCTTGGGAAGGGCTATCTTATTTAGATATTGCTGGTAGCGCTGGCTATGATGCTAGTTATATAAAAGATGTGGGTTACAAGTTATGGCAACTACTCAGTCAAGCACTTGGAGAAAAGGTTACTAAAAGCAATCTTCAAGCAGTAATAGGGCGGCGAGCGCGTCAGGTATCCGTAGAATCATCCAGCACAGAGATACAAAAAATACAGCCACTGCAACAGCAAATTCAACAACAAGAATTTTCTACACACCGCCACTGGGGAGAAATCGTTGATGTCTCCGCATTCTACGGCCGAAATCAGGAATTAGCGCGACTGCAACAATGGATTGTGAGCGACTCCTGCCGTTTGGTTGCCTTGATTGGAATGGGTGGAATTGGCAAAACGTCACTGGCTGCAAAACTCGCGATCGCACTTCAAAATAACTTTGACTTCCTGATCTGGCAATCCTTACGCAACGCGCCACCAATTGAAGATGTATTGTTAAATTTGATTCAAATCCTTTCTGGGCAGCAAGAAACTGCACTCCCGACATCGCTGTCGGCTCAAATTTCTCAATTAATGGGATATTTACGTGCCTCACGCTGTCTTTTAATCCTGGATAACCTTGAGGCAATTCTCGGCAGTAATGATGGCGCAAAGTCCCCCGCAAATTTATCCAGCCCAGAAGCACAAAGACAGGCAGGATGCCTGCCAAACCAGAGTTTTCCCACAGGTATAGTAGAACAATATCGAGAAGGTTACGAGGGATATGGGGAACTTCTGACACGAGTGGGAAGCGAAGGGCATTCCAGTTGTCTGCTATTAACAAGTCGGGAAAAACCCACAACTTTGATGCCGTTGGAAGGCGAAAACTCACCTGTGCGAACCTTACCCTTAATAGGCTTAAGTTCCGAGGAAGTGCAAAATATTTTACAAGCCAATGGGTGTTTTTCCACAACAGAAACAGATTGGGTAAATTTAACTCAACATTATTGCGGAAATCCCCTAGCGCTCAAAATTGTCTCCACAACCGTGCGAGATTTATTTGATGGCAATATTACCAACTTTTTGGAGCATGGAGCGATCGCGTTTGGAGATATCAATATTCTGCTCGACGGGCAATTTCGTCGTTTGTCAGACTTGGAAAAGCAGATCGTGTATTGGCTGGCGATCGATCGAGAATGGATAACGCTTGCCGAGTTACGGGCGGATTTTGTTTCCCTCCCTTCACAATCTAAACTGCTGGATGCTTTGTTGTCGCTAAGAGGGCGATCGCTGATCGAAAAAAATGCCGGACAATTCACCTTGCAACCTGTGGTGATGGAGTACGTTACCGAACAGTTGATCGAGCGGTTCGAGCGGGAAATTCAGTCGCAGAATCTAGATTTATTCATAACCCACGCCCTGATTAAAGCCGAGGCTAAAGATTACGTCAGAGAAAGCCAAACTCGCTTAATTTTAGCACCGTTTGCCGAACGACTAATCGGCGAATACCGCTCTAATAAAGAGGTCGAATATCAACTAAATCAGGTTTTGTTTCGGATGCGATCGCAATTTCCTAACTCAGTGGGATATGCGGGTGGCAATTTGATTAACCTGTTACTTCAATTAAAAATAAATTTAAGCGACTATGATTTCTCGTACTTGAGTATCTGGCAAGCTTATCTGATTGGTACCAACTTGCATCGAGTGAACTTTGCCAATTCCGATCTATCTAAATCCGTTTTTACCAGCAATTCAAATGGGGCTGTATCTGTTGCCTTTAGCTCCGATGGTAATTTTTTGGCAGTCGGCAATGCGGATGGTAAGATTCGAGTCTGCCGCACCCAAGATTATCGAGATTTTCTCACCTGTGAAGGACACACCAGTTGGATTGCTCGTGTTGCTTTCAGTCCGAACAATCAAACTTTAGCAAGTGCCTCTTTTGACCATACCGTCAAGTTATGGGATTTGGCTACTGGTGAGTGTATTCAAACATTAAGAGAGCATACCGGATGGGCGGATTCTGTTGTATTTAGTCCAGACGGTCGAACCTTAGCTAGTGGTAGTTGGGACTGCACAATTAAGTTGTGGGATGTGGCAACGGGTGAATGTTTAAAGACGCTTCAGGGACATACCAATTTTGTAACATCGGTGATTTTTAGTCCCGAAGGTAAACTTTTGGCGACTTGTAGTTACGACAAAACTATAAAATTGTGGCTGCTTGAAACAGGGGAAATTATTAACACATTGCAAGGGCATACACACATCATTCGGTCGATTGCTTTTAGTCCAGATAATCAAACTCTGGTCAGTGGCAGTTGGGATGGTACTGTTCGCTTGTGGGAGATTTCTACAGGACAATGTTTAAAGATTTTGCGGGGACATACCGATCCTGTTGCAGGAGTCGCGTTTAGTCCCGATGGTTGCGCGATCGCTAGTGCCAGTTATGATTGCACGGTTCGACTCTGGGATGTTGCGACTGGACTGTGTTTCAAAATTATGCAGAAACACTGCGGTTGGATCTGGTCGATCGCATTTCACCCGCAAGGTCATACTCTAGCAAGTGGTAGCTTAGATTGCACCGTCACGCTCTGGAATCGGGAAACAGGAGAATCATTCAGGACGCTGCACGGCTACAGCGCTGGGATTAAATCGCTTGCTTTTAGTCCAGATGGACAGTTATTAGCCAGCGGTAGCGATGACACAACACTCAAATTATGGGATGTCCAATCTGGTGAGTGCAGCAAAACACTGCAAGGACATACAAATTGGGTTTGGTGGGTTGCCTTCAGTCCAGATGGTCAAATGCTTGCTAGCAGCAGTAATCGTGGCATTATCCGCTTGTGGGATGTCGCTACAGGTCAATTGCTGCGGGTAATGCAGGGGAGTACAAGCATTCCGAATGTCGTGTTTGCCATTAGCTTCAGTCCAGACGGTCGCACATTGGCAAGTAGCGATAATGCTCATACTCTCCGATTGTGGAACGTTCAGACTGGTGAATGCTGCCAAATTCTGTCAGATAATTGTCGTGCTTGGTCAGTTGCTTTCAGTCCAGATGGCACAATTTTAGCCAGTGGCAGCGATGATAGACTGGTGAGATTGTGGGATGTGCGTTCTGGGGAATGTTTCAAAACCCTTTCAGGTCATACCAGTTTGCTGTTTTCGGTTGCTTTTAGCCCAGATGGAAAGATTCTAGCAAGTAGCGGTGACGACAAAACGGTAAAACTGTGGGATGTTGAGTCTGGAGAATGTCTGAAAACCTTGCAAGGTCACGCAGCTTTAGTTTGGTGCGTGCGGTTTAGTTTAGATGGGCGAATTTTGGTCAGCGGCAGTCACGATAAAACAATTAAGTTGTGGGATGTGTGCTCCGGGGAATGTGTTAAAACCATCCAGAACTATACATCTGAAGTTTGGGCGATCGCAATTTCTCCCGATGGTAAGACCATAGCCAGCGGCAGCGCCGATGGAGCTATTAATCTGTGGGAAATGGAGACGGCAGAATCTGTTGGAAATATGCGATCGCCCAGGATTTATGAAGGCATGAATATTGCAGGTGTCACGGGTATAACCGATGCTCAAAAATCAACACTCAAGGCGCTCGGAGCAGTGGAAATTGCGAATAGTTATTAGTTATATCATGTCTGCCGTCCGCACTGTCCCACTACCGCTAAGGATTCTCGAACCGAGTGCTGAGAAACCGCAGAGATGGATAGTAGATTCACCCGATCGAACTCTGCACTCGCCCGGCCAGGAAATGTGCCCGATCGAATCGCTTCCCATAAGGCGATCGTTGCGGGTTCAGGTTCAGTGGCTAATTCTTGTTCGAGAACCTGACAACAGCGATCGTACTGCTTCAAAGCAGCCGTGCGCCGCCCGCACTGTGCCAAAATCCGTATCAAACATTGATGGGCTGATTCATTCCAGGGTTCTAGTTGAAGCTGCCGTTGAACGTAATGTTGTGCTTTTTGATAGTTATGCTGGTGTTCGTAGTGTGTGACAAGTGCCATACAGGCGTTGACAACAAATTCGTGGAAGCGTTGGCGATTCAGCATCACCCATGCTTCAAAAGCTTCGCTATCTGGAAGTTGAATGCGATCGAGAAACGCTCCCCGATACAAAGCAACTGCTTGTTCTAAATCAGACACGCATTCTGGATCGAGTTCACCACCGGCATAGGAATGTTCGCTGTGACCATCAAGCAATTGAGTTAATATAGCGACATCAGACGTATGCTCGCCCGCAGGATTAAACTGAATCGTATTGCGCGTGGTGAGAAATAGCGGTGAGTGAACCGTCGAATCTGCTAGCAGATGGCGGAGCGTGCATAAGGCTTTGCGAAGATTGCTGCGAGCGTTTGACTCGCACCGATCTGACCACAACAGCGCAGCCAGAGAATCGCGGTGATGGGGATAGCTTGATTCGATCGCTAAATAAGCAAACAGCGCCCGCACTTTCTCATAGGGGAAATTCAGGATTGGCTGCCCGTTCACCATTACTTGCATTTGTCCGAGCAATGCTAACGCTAATCGAGTCATAATATTGTGCCTCTTACAAAAACTTAATTGAGTGAATAGTGTGTGATTTGGGTCAATTCCCAGAACTTAAATTGTGCGTTTGAGTCAGTTATCTTTGCTGGAGATACCAATTCTAAAAACTCTTGCTACACTCTGCATCCTTGGCTTGATTTCAGGCAATCAACCTACTCTTTTTACTGTTGCATGAGTTTTAGGGAATAGTATTAGTATCAGCGGGTTTATTTGACCTGATAAACCCAAGTTAAACGAATGCACTGACAATGCCAGCCAGAAAAAGTCATAAAAAGTCGTATGTATTCATTCAGGAGCAGACAAAGTACCCACAGAGGTACTGAGGAAAAAGATGATCTTTATAAAATTGCTGAGTTTGGCAATGGGAGCCAAAACAGTAAAGCCAGAAATTTTTACCAATTCACGATCGATTCACGCTGCTGTGGACGATGCGTAGACGATGCCTTGTTAGGTTCTACACATGACTGAATTAACAAGAAACAGGAAACCCAACATGGATATTACAGGTACTAACGGCAACAACAATCTGATCGGCTCTTTACAAGCTGATACAATCAGGGGACTTGGAGGAAACGATTTCATTCAAGGTCTTGACGGAGACGATCGCATCTTTGGTGATAACGGTGGTGCAGCCCTGCCGAGCGATGGTAATGACACAATCTTTGCTGGAAACGGAAATGATAACGTCCAGGGTAATGGTGGCAATGACGTACTTTTCGGTGGTACTGGCAACGATCAGTTGAGCGGTGGCCAAGGCAACGATGTCTTGAATGGTGAGGCGGGCTCAGATTTCCTAACGGGGGGATTGGGCAATGACACCTTGAATGGCTTCGGCAATCAATCTGGTTCTCAAGTTGACGATCTTCTTGGTGGAGGTGGTGCAGATACCTATGTGCTTGGCAATTTCTCCACTGCCTTCTACACTGCATCCAACCAATTCGCGCTGATCCGAGGTTTTGCACCGGGTGAGGGCGACAAGATTCAGATTAAGGGCAGTCTGTCTCAGTACACGCTAAGGAAGGATCGTGACCTTCAACTGGGGGGCAGCGCATTTGACACGGAGATTCTGTTAAACGGAAACCGGATTGCTGTTATTCAAGACACGATCAATGTGCCTAATTCCTCGTTCTTTAGCGTTTAGGGATCTGCTCGAAATAAAGGATCCATAATCGAGTCATGCAGGGTGCATGACGCCATATAACACACCAACATATAGCGTTTTATAGAGGCAATCCACTCGTGGTTGCCCCTATTTCTTTGATGGTTGCGTCCAGGACTGACCGATTAGCAATTACCGATTACCAATTATTACTTGAAATTCTTAACTTTTTATGCTAATCGCCGTTGCGATCGTCCACGCATCCACCAACAGCAACAACAGCGTACATAAAAGTAAAATAAGATACATCCAAGGTTGAGACAAAGGGCGAACATCTCTAGTATCAATACCCGTTTTCGCTTGCACCAAACGCACTAATTTAGCAAATCCAGCCACCCGCATCGGCAACAAATAACCTTCACCCGCATGACTCAAAAAATAGTACACTAAACCTCCTTGACCGGTCGATCGAGGTTTAAGAGCCTTCACCTCAGTCCAAGGAAGATCCCAACCCCTGCGAAACACGCGCGGAAACCAGTTCGGATAGGTAACTTCAATCACCTCCTCGGTGAGGATTACCCGTTCGCTGAGCACGCCGTAAAGGCCCGCTGCGCCGATCGCAATTGCCACCCAGAGTGCAGCGGGCGGAACGGGTGCTTTCGTTACCTCCGACAGAAACGGTAACGGAATACTCAGGGCGAAGTACAAACTCAACAGCGTGATTCTAATCAGCGGAGAAAGCCGGAATACTGCCGGCTCAAATACTGGGGGGGAAGATGGCGAAAGTGCGATCGGTTCTGCTGACATGGCTGAAATTATAGCAGTGGACAGTGGACAGTTGACAGTTGACAGTTGCAGAACCCGAATCAAATCATTGATGCAGCACGGGTATCGGCTATATTCATGAAGTTTTGAGCCGTAGGGTGCGTCGCCATTAAAAATCCCCAAATAAAAATCGCTCGTCTAATAGCGACGCACCTATACTTGTGAATAGTCGAGCAAACAAACTCAATAATTATGTACCAATACTTGAAAGAAATGGTATAAGGTGCGTCGCCACTCGAAAAGTCGATTAAATGGGAGGGATTGTTGATGGATCCGCACCCTACAAATACTCAGGCAAATATGCAAAACATGACTATATTTGCACTGTTGACTTTCGAGCTAAAATTCTATTCAGAAACTTTGATTTTTAACTGTTGAGTTTTTACCGATTTGCAGGAGTTGGAATCTTGAGTGCCCAGTTATCAATTAACGGACAATTTATAACTCAAAACTCACAACTTATATTAATCAACGGCTGTTAATGCGGGTACTGTCAAAGGTTCTGAGATTTCTCGGGATTTGGGGCGGCCGGCCATCATGGCGCGATCGCCCTGAGCTTTGCCTCGGGATCTGCTAGGATTGACGCTTGAATAAGGGCCTTCGTTAATCTGCAAGCGATCGCAAGGAATTTTATCCGACAAAATTGCACTGGCCATCATCCCGGTGTGAATTTCCAATGCTGCGGCCCGCATCGCTTCAAAGACTAAACGCTGTCCGGGAAACACCACTCGTTCAAAATACCAGTTAGGAATGTTGCAGATGCGAGCAATCTGAATTTGACTCGTGGCGTTGACGTAGCAGCAGAGAATTTTGCTGTCGGCGTCTGAGGGTACTGGGTCAAGAATTTGAGCCATAAATGCTGAGGGGCTTTGCCTAAAAGTTTTAGTTATCTTCTCAGGCTAACATCTTGCGATCCCGGCCTACTGTAAAGCCGACTACCAACTGAATAACAGATGAGAGACCGATCGCACCTCATACTTGTCTTTACCCAAAAAAATACCAAATTTTTGACTTTTTCCGGCGATTTTCGGTCAATATACGCTGTATTTGCTTAAAATTTAACTTTTTTCTGCTGCGATCGCCCATCGACACCCACCAGCTCACCCTTAAGCCTCTTAGCAAAATTTAAGAATATTTAATATTAAATTGCGAAAATTAGATTGAATGTAAAGTTATATTAAAAGAATATAAACATAGTTAAAAAAGTTCCACATTAGGATATGGCAATCATGGAAAGCCGAGAAAACCGAGTTTTGTACGTTCGCCTCCCTTGCAATCCCATTTTCCCGATCGGAGTTGTGTACCTTTCGGATCACGTGCACAAGCTGTTTCCCGATGTCCAACAGCGGATTTTCGACTTAGGCGCGGTGCCCCCGCTGGATTACGCTAAAGGTTTGGATGCGATCGTAGATGAGTTTAGGCCAACGCTGTTAGTTTTCTCTTGGCGGGACATTCAAATTTACGCGCCCGTGGGCGGTAGAGGCGGAAATCCGCTGCAAAATGCCTTCGAGTTTTACTACGCCAAAAATCCCCTAACCAAGTTCCGGGGAGCTCTCGGAGGATTGCGTTTGGCCACGTCCTACTACACCGAACTCTGGCGCAATCTGGGACTGCTTAAGCGCGGATTGAAGCGGGCCCGGAAATACCATCCGGAAGCGCGCGCAGTCGTCGGTGGCGGTGCTGTGAGCGTGTTTTACGAGCAGTTGGGCCGCAGCTTGCCGGCCGGGACTGTGGTTTCGGTGGGCGAAGGCGAGGCTTTGCTGGAGAAGTTGATTAAAGGCGAAGATTTGGCACAGGAAAGGTGTTATGTAGTAGGAGAAACTGTACCGCGCGATCGACTAATTCACGAAAAGCCAGCCAACATCGAGAAAACTGCTTGCAACTATAACTACATCGAGAGCATTTGGCCAGAATTTTCCTATTATCTACAGGATATGGACTTCTACCTCGGAGTCCAAACCAAGCGCGGCTGTCCTCACAATTGCTGTTACTGCATCTATACGGTGATTGAAGGGAAGCAAGTGCGGATCAATCCGGCGGATGAGGTGGTGGCGGAGATGCGCCAATTGTACGATCGAGGTATCCGCAATTTCTGGTTTACCGACGCTCAATTTATCCCGGCGCGCAAATTCATCGATGATGCGATCGAATTATTGCAAAAAATCATCGCCGACGGCATGAGTGACATCCACTGGGCTGCTTACATCCGTGCGGACAATCTCACACCCGAATTGTGCGATTTGATGGTAAAAACGGGAATGAATTACTTTGAAATCGGCATCACCAGCGGTTCCCAAGAACTTGTTCGTAAAATGCGGATGGGCTACAACTTGCGAGTAGTTTTGGAAAATTGCCGCGATTTAAAAGCCGCCGGTTACAACGATGTAGTTTCGGTAAATTACTCATTCAACGTCATTGACGAAACCCTTGAAACCATCCGCCAAACAATTGCCTATCACCGGGAATTAGAGCGGATTTTCGGAGTCGATAAAGTAGAACCAGCGATTTTCTTTATCGGGTTACAGCCGCACACAATTTTAGAAGAATACGCCTTCAAAAAAGATATTCTGCAACCCGGTTACGATCCGATGAGTTTGATGCCTTGGACAGCGCGCAAACTGCTGTGGAATCCCGAACCTTTGGGCTCGTTTTTCGGACAAATTTGTTTAGAAGCTTGGCAGCGAAATTCCAATGATTTCGGCCGCGAAGTGATGGCGATTTTGGAGGAAAAACTCGGCTGTGCGGATTTGGAAGCAGCTTTGACTGCACCTGTTGAAATCAAAGACAAACAGTTAACTGCTGTTCGTTGATTTCCTGGTTTGTAGTGAGGACTTCAGTCCTTCCAAATTAAGATAAGCCGGACTAAAGTCTTTACGACAAAAAGGTTCGTAGTGAGGACTTTAGTCCTTCAAGAAGGTTCGTAGTGAGGACTTCAGTCCTTCGGAAATTAAAACAAACCGGACTAAAGTCCTTACTACGAACCTAATTTTTTCACATTGTCAACACTTGGAAAACAGAATCATAAATAGGAGATAAACATCATGACTTTTATCGACCCCAGAACGGATTTTGCATTTAAAAGAATATTTGCTTCCGCAGAAAGTAAACCTATTCTGATTAGCTTTCTCAACGGTCTGATTTATCAAGGCAATCCCACAATTCAAGATTTACAAATGATCGATCCGTATCAAGCCGGAGAAGTTGTGGGATTGAAAGACTCGTATTTAGATGTCAAAGCAACCCTAGATAACGGGACGATCGTGATTATCGAAATGCAAGTTTTGAATGTTAAAGCCTTTGAAAAACGGATTGCCTACAATGCAGCGAAAGCTTACGGAAATCAACTCACGCGGGGCAAGGGCTACTTCAGTTTAGACCCAGTAATTGCCATCACAATTACGGATTTTATTTTGTTTGAAAACACCAATAAAATTATTTCGCGTTTTTCTTTTAAAGAAGAAGAGGAACATTTTGATTATATCTGTCCGACAATGACGCTAATTTTTGTGGAGTTACCAAAATTTAATAAGTCTGTTGATGAGTTAGAATCTCTATCTGACAAGTGGATTTATTTTATCAGAGAAGCACCAAATTTGGAAATGGTTCCAGAATCGCTGGAAACAACTGCACCGATTCAGCAAGCTTTTGGTATTGCTAATACCGTGAACCTCAGTCGCAAAGAATTAGATCAATTGGAAGCACAGGTATTTTATCTCCAAGATCAGCAAAGGTCTATAGAAGAAGCCTTAGAAACCGGAGCTCAGCGGGGTCAAATTAATACTGTGATTCGTTTGCTGGAACGAAAGCTGGGAACGTTGGATGAGTCAATTAAATCTAGAATTGCACAGTTATCTAGCGATCGAATCGATAGTTTGACAGAAGCTGTGCTTGATTTTAATAGCGCGGAAGATTTGGTGAGTTGGTTGCAGGAAATGGGCGATCGATAGTAAAAAGTCAGAGTGCGCCTTGCGTATCTTGTCTATAGCATTTTCAATTTCATAAAGAGCGATCGCACATTATGCCTTACAGTCAATTCACAATTACTAAAGCTAAAAAAGACTTTCAGTTAACTATCGTGGAGGGAACTCGGTTTTTTCCTGAGGTGGAATCAATTAATCCCAGTCCGAGATTGACTAGCGAATTAGAAGATTTGCCTTGGACGATCGCAGTTGGTTCCGAAAAAGCGAGATCGGAAGCCCTTGTCTACCCAGTTTTGCAAGAAGTCCGGCGCTTGATGAACCGCCAAATCAGTTTATTTTCGGGACGGGAATTTAATGTTGACCCCAGTTGCGATCTTACCGGATACGTCGATTTTTTAATTAGCCGATCGCCCGAACAGCTTACCGTTGAAGCGCCCGCGATCGTAGTTGTGGAAGCAAAAAAAGCCGATTTGAACGAAGGGATCGGTCAATGTATTGCTGAAATGGTAGCAGCACAGCGCTTTAACGAAGCAGCAGAACACCCGATCGCAACTATCTACGGTTGTATCAGCAGCGGCACTCAATGGCGTTTTCTCAAGCTTTCAGGAACCACAGTGGCGATCGATCTTACCGATTATCCGCTGCTTCCCGTGGAAACCATTTTAGGATTCTTGGTGTGGATGGTTCAACAGACTTAGCTAGATTTCACTTATTCAGTAAAAAATAGGATTTCGCACTAAACCCAAAGTTTTTAGAACTTGCTTAAAAACCTCGCTGTCAACTGTCAACTGTCAACTGTCAACTGTTTAAATATCTTTCAATTAGGACGATCGCCACAATATCATCTACAGGCCGCGGCGGAGTCCGCATTCCCTGGGGAATCAAGCGAGAAATTCCCGTCGCAGGGTACATTTCCCAGTAACGATCCTTCGCTTCTAGACTGCTGAACCTCTCGTCAATCTGCACAATTTTTATAAAGGGCGACAAACTCTGCGTCAGTTTTTGTTTCCAACTTTTGGAAGTTGTTTGGTCTCCCATGACTAATAACTCAATGGGAAACTGTTTGCACAGTGATTGAATGGTAGATATTGCTTCGTCGGACAGCACTACTTGATGGTAGCAGATGTTCTTATCTCTACCCATCACGGCGATGCCGCACTTGTCTTTCCCCGGATCGAAACCTAAAATCATATTTATGAGTCCTGTGTTATTAAGTTTGTAGTTGCGCTGTTGTAGTCGAGGAAACCCATCGCCAACCTATATCTAATCTGATACTTGCATTTCTGAATGTCTCTAAATCTTTGCGGGCGATCGCACTTATTTTGCTTGACTTTTTTGTGGGATTGACATATTATATCATCATGGGAATCTGTGCGGCCATATAATGCCTAAAATCAGAAACCGGGTTTTTGTCACAATCTTTGCTTTCCCGTTTTAATTTATCGAAAAAACTCGGTTTCTTTGACTCCCCGCGCAAAAACCGGGTTTCTTTCACCCTTGTGCAGGCGGTGCGTCGCTGTGAGATTGTCGATTTGATTTGCAAATTGCAGATGGCGACGCACCCTACTATTTTGAATCGCGTGCAAAGATGAGTGCAAAAAAAAATTAAAGCGCGCGCAAGAGGGTAAAGAGGAAACAGGGAAAAAAGCTAAAGGGCTAAAGAGTAGAAAAGAGTCCTCACACACAAGACAGGGAGGAAGGGACAGCCAAAGCTACCGCTACCCGAAAACCCCCGTCCCCGTGCCCGCGGCCCGAGATGTAGCAGCGGTAGGCAGCACGGCAATAGAGCGCATGGTAGTTCCACGAACCTCCACGCACCACACGGTAATCATTTGTTCCAGTTTTCCAAAAACTTCCGTCAGTCGGTGCGCCGTCATAGTTATCGTGTTCCTTATCGCTGCACCATTCGCCAACCTGACCGTGCATATCATAAAGTCCAAAGGGATTCGGAGGAAAACTCCCCACATCCATTGTTTGGTGGCGGCCAAATCCCATCGGTGCACCACCGAAGGGATAACTCCCGTCATAATTAGCTAAATCCGGGGTAATTGTCTCGCCAAAATAGAAAGGTGTTATAGTTCCGGCGCGACAAGCATATTCCCATTCAGCTTCCGAAAGTAAGCGATAAATCTTGCCTGATTTTTCAGAAAGTTTCCGGCAGAATGCTACAGCCTCATGCCAGCTTACACTTTCTACAGGACGTTTTTCACCTTTAAAGCGCGATGGATTATTTCCCATCACTGCTTGCCACTGTGCTTGGGTGATGGGGTATTTTCCTGCATAAAAAGTCGGTACTATTACTTGAGGCGGCGGACTTTCGTTATCGTACCTAGCTGATTTTGTTGCTGGCCAACCCATCATAAATGTGCCTCCGGGAATGTAAACCATTTCGATCACAACTCCATTACCTAAGTCTTCCGGGAAGTAATGAGCAAAAGACTTTCTACGACTGTTTTCTTTTCCTTCAGCATCCACTGTGATGACATCAAATTCAAATGTAGGGAGATAGTCTTGAAACGGAGGTTTAATCTTTAAGTCATCTCTATATTTCAGGAGTGAATAGGCAGCCAATTTCACCTGCATCGATTCATCGTGCAATGCTTGAATTATCAAATCTAAGCCAGCTTCTCCATATTTGAGTGCTTCGGAGAGTGCGGCGATTCTCGCTTCGACAATGGGTGAGGCTAAGCGGCTTTTAACACCGGGAATGCCTCCGAGTACCGCAGCATTGACAGGAATTGAATTTTGACCGCCACGGACGGCATCGTATTCTCTGGGTTCATTTTTATTCTCTGACATTACACCGCACTGTCCTGCATTTTAATTGAGTAAAATTTTGTTTTGTGATGTCAATATCTCAGGGATCGATTCTTAATTTCTCTCTTTGACCTTTTAGCGGTGCGGTGCGTCGCTGTGAGATTGTTGGTGGTGCTTCCAGATTTTTGGTGGCGACATACCCTACGATTGCTATATATATGGCGACACGGATTCCCATGATTTAATGATATGTCAATGGCGCGAAAATGTCAAGCAAAATTGCGGTTCGATCGCCCAAAATATTTCATCAAATTCGATAGATCGATCGCACTTCTTATCTAAGTTTCAAATCTCCCCTACCTGGATCTTGTTGTCCGGTGCGGAAAACCACGACTCCGTTTGAGAGGGCAACTAAATCTATTTTCAGCGGCCCGGCGATGTAAGTGACATCCGCGGCGATCGCCCGAACCTCCAATGGTTTATCGTACTGCTGTAGTCGATCGACAAAACCGCCCAAAGTTTCAATCCGATTGTCCGCAACTTGGACTCTACCGCCGACAACACCAATTAACCGAGCGCGAAATTGACAAGCTTCGATCAATTGCTGCAACTGTTGTCGCACCTGTTCGTCAGGTAAAGCTACGGGATCGACAGCAACCCCTGCAATCACATCTCCAGCCCGGAACACCACTCGATTGATTTCGGCTTCTGCAAATACCTTAATTACCTTTTCTTGTCGCAGGTAATTAGCGCCGGCTACAATCCGCACCACGTAGTCTTTACCGTCTTTGATCTGACTGATTAATTGATCGATTTCCGCTTTAGTAATTTGAATAACCTGCTCTCTAACCTTATTATTTTCCGGCTGCATCAGTTCGACGGTGGTTTTATTTGCTTCTTGCAACAGTCGATCGATCGCGCGGCTTTCCGTACCCGCTTCTTTGATGCTAACAACACCAGCAGCTAAAATTTGACCGCGCCTGATCGCAACTGTTCCCTCGCGGATGGCTTGAAAATCGCGTTCCAAAACTTGCATTTGCTGCTGCAATAAAGTTTGTTGCTGTTCGAGTTGAGCTTGTTGCTGTCCCAGGGTTTCTAAAAGTGCTTCCCTCTCGGCAATTACCTTGTCCCTCTCGACAATTATGCGATCGCGCTGGGCGAGATTTTCCGCACGCTGGGCAATTTCCTTGTCTCGCTCAGCAATTAGCTTGTTGCGATCGACAATTGCCACATTTCGTTTTGTAATTTCTGCCTCTCGCTGGGCAATTTCCTTGTCCCGCTGAGCAATTTGAGTTTTAACCTGCTCTCGCTGCTCGATTAACTGTTGGCGTTCCGCTTGCAGTTGGGCGATTTCCGAGCTCAAAGTCGTTTTTTGCCCTGAAACAGTCTTCAATTGATTCTCAGTGCGATCGAGCTGAACTCTGGTAGTCGATCGCGCCGTTTCCACCAATTTCAATTGTTCTTCTGTCTGAGATTTAGCCGCTTCCACAGTAGCAAGCTGTTCTTCCGTTTGCGATTTAGCCGCTTCTACCTGACTTAACTGCTGTTCAGTTTTAGACTTGGCTGCTTGCACGCTGTTAAGTTGGGCCCGCAGCGAATTTAATTTTGTTTGCGTCTTAGCTTGCTCGGCATTAGCTGCTTGGAGCGATTGATTAATTTGCTCTAAATTGGCTTTAGCTTGGGATTGAGCCGCCAAAGCTTGAGCTAATTCAGTTTCAACTCGATTTTTCTCTTGAGTGGCTTGTTTGATTTCTCTGCGGGCGTTGTTGAGTCTTTTTTGAATCTCGTCTATGCTAAAAACTCCGGTTCGCAGCGGCTTGCTGGTAGCAAATAAAATGCCCAGAGTAATGGCTGACAGGATGCTGCCGGCCATCACTGTCACTACAACAGCGGTATCGCGGGGGCGCAGTTTGAACAAACTCAATCTGGCCTTGCCGACTTTCGTCCCAAGGCGATCGCTAACAGTAGCGATCACGCCGCCCAACACTAACATTACAAATATTAAGATGTATCCAGCAGTCATTCCGATTTCTTATTTTAGATTGTGGATTTTGGATTGAAGAAAGAATCCAAAATCCAAAATCGTATAATTTCTCGGCATCAAGTGAATTGCTGGCTTAAGGCCACCGGATTGTGAACTGTGATCTTTTTCTTGTGGATCGAGATCATTGTTTCTTGTCTGAGATCCCCCAGCAAACGAGTCACAGTTACCCGCGTCGAGCCGATCGCCTCGGCGATCGCCTGATGGGACAGCTTCAAATCAATCGTAATCCCATCCGTACTCGGCACCCCAAAATCCCGGCATAGAATCAGCAAAAAGCTGACGAGTCTCGAACCCATATCTCGGTGTGCCAGCGTTTCGATCATCATCTCGGTTTGCAAAATCCGAGAAGAGAGTCCCCGGAGCATCACCATCGACAATTCCGGGTCTTCCTTGAGCGCTTTCTCGACTTGTTCGATCGGCAGCGAGATCAATTCCACCGGTGTAAAGGCTACCGCGTGGTAAAACCTATCCGATCTGTGTCCCGTAATCAGAGACAGCACCCCAAATACGCTGTTTTCGCGCAGGAGGGCGACTGTAATTTCTTCCCCTGCTTCGTACACCCTGGAGAGCTTCACAGCGCCTTTAATGAGAACGTAGACGCGCTCAGCCGGATCTCCAGGGAAAAAAATTGTCTTGCCCCGTTCAAAGTTTTCGACAATGGGCGGAAACGCCCCGCCGCTGATTTGGCGGAACACGGCTGCTAGCGGTCTATCATGTGTCACGACGAGATCCTTTGTACTAATCAATACTTTGTAACTTGTCGATTAACCTTATTGAGTAAATATACTGCCCAACCTCCAATCTCTAGGGATTCTGTTACTGTCATCTAATGTTAAGGTAAGCACACGCTGTATGATTAAATCTAGCCCTTCTCTTAACTTTTTCAATTCCGCCCCATCTAGCTCCACAGCAAAATTAATATCAATTGTGTCTCAATTGTGTCTGAATCAGTTAAATCTGAATCGGTTGTGTCTAAACTGGCGGGGTTGTCGCATACAGCCAATGAGAACGGTGCTAGTTGCTTCTTAAAAAAATACAGATGATAGATTTGACCGGAAAAAATGCTCTTGTTACGGGCATTGCCAACAATCGCTCGATCGCCTGGGGCATCGCCCAGCAGCTCCACAAAGCTGGGGCTAATCTCGGCATAACTTATTTGAAGGACGAAAAAGGCAAGCACGAGCGCAAAGTCGCTGAACTCGTGGAACCGCTCAATCCCAGTCTGTATCTGCCCTGCAATGTCCAAGACGAAAGCGAAATCGAGTCTACTTTTAAAACCATCGCCGACAAGTGGGGCAAGTTAGATGTCCTAGTTCACTGTCTGGCTTTTGCCGGCAAAGACGAACTTTCCGGAGATTTCAGCAACACCTCGCGTCAAGGCTTCTCCAATGCTTTGGATATTAGCGCTTACTCGCTGGTGCGGCTTTGTGCTGCTGCTAAACCGCTGATGGCCGAAGGCGGCAGTATTATCACGCTAACTTATTTGGGCGGTGTGCGGGTAGTTCCTAATTATAATGTCATGGGAATTGCTAAGGCTGCTTTGGAAATGAATGTTCGGTATCTGGCGGCGGAACTCGGCCCGTTAAATATTCGGGTAAATGCCATTTCTTCAGGCCCGATTCGGACTCTGGCTTCGTCAGCAGTTGGCGGCATTCTGGACATGATCCACCACGTTGAGGAAGTGGCACCGCTGCGGCGGACGGTAACTCAGCAGGAAGTGGGAAATGCTGCGGCTTTTCTGTGCAGCAATCTATCTAGCGGGATTACGGGTCAAGTTTTGTATGTCGATGCCGGTTACGAAATCATGGGAATGTAACAGCTTTTAAACAGTTGACAGTTGACAGTTGACAGTTGACAGCGAAGTTTTTAGACAGTTGACAGCAAGATTTGCAAACAGTCAACTGTCAATAACTGTCTTTTGTTCGCTACAAAAGTGTTAATCCCAAATTACTAATTAATTCTAATGAATGACCAATTGCGAATTATGGAAATAATCGATCGCCCGCCTGTACCTCCTCCAATTTCTAGTAACACGATCGCCAGGGCCGCCTTGGTGAAGCGCACAACACTCGAAACGGATGTCACTGTCAGCCTCAATCTCGACGGTTCGGGAACTTGCAAGGCGTCTACAGGAATTCCGTTTTTAGACCATATGTTGCAGCAGATTTCTTCTCACGGATTGATTGATTTGGACGTGCAGGCGATCGGCGATTTGGCGATCGACGACCATCACACGAACGAAGATGTGGGCATTACCTTAGGTCAAACCCTAGCAAAAGCTGTCGGAGATCGATCGGGCATTTCTCGTTTCGGACACTTCATCGCCCCGCTGGATGAAGCATTAATTGAAGTAGTGCTAGATTTTTCGGGAAGGCCTCATTTAAGTTACAACTTGGAAATTCCCACCCAGCGCATCGGTAGTTACGACACCGAGTTAGTGAGAGAGTTTTTTGCTGCGGTGGTGAACCACACTCAAATGACACTGCACGTCAGACAGTTGCAGGGCGGGAATTCTCATCACATTGTCGAAGCCGCGTTTAAGGCATTTGCGCGGGCTCTGCGGATGGCGGTGGCGATCGATCCTCGGCGCGCCAGTCGGATTCCGAGCTCTAAAGGAGTTTTGTAGTTTAGGGGTAGTAACTGCGTCCCAAAAAACAATCAAACAATTAGTGGGGTGGGCTTCGCAGCACCACCCCGAATATGCAATTTAAATTCACAACACCCTACTACCTATCCAAACGTCGTCAAGAATCGGAAAGCATCGAGGACGTGACTCGCACAAACGTAGGGCGAAGTATTGTAAAAACCTTGCCACGCCGCCGCCTTATCTTCATCATACCTGTCCGCTCTTTCCGGGTGTTTTCCTTGCCAATTCAGCCGCACCGCGTGACCGACTAATACATCTAAAACAATGTATTCTTCTACTTTCAATTCTGGATTCCGCTGGGCGATCGCAGCCAACTCCATCAGCGCCTCAATATTTACTTGTCGATATTCCGGTGCCACAATCTTGTTCAGCAAATGCTCAATTTGTAGCGCAAAATTCTTTTCGCCCGGGGTCATTTCCGATAAAATAACATCGCTGTCCAAGCGATTTCGGCGCTCTAATTTGTCGCCAATAATCAAGCCTTTACAGTGCCGCAGTAATCCCCAAACACTCGGATAAAAATCTTTCGGTACGCGATTGACTGCACCTTCCATTTGCCGCTTGCGACGCCATCCTCCCGCAGGCATTTGTGGTTCTTCAAAAACAGGCGCGACTACCCATTCAATATCTTTTTCCGGCTGTTTGACGCGCAGGGATTCTTGCTCTTTGAGGATTTGATTCATTTCCTCGTATTCTGTCAAAACTTGGCGCAGGCGATTTTTGATTTCAAAGGGACTTAGCTGCATTAAATGTTCGTAAGCTTCGTTTTGCGTAACTCCCAATTCGCGGGCTAATTCGCTGGTTAACAACAAAATAAAGTAGCTAACTCTCAGTGTCAGCAGACCTTTAAATAACTGCGGTTCGGCTTTAATTAGGACGCTGAGATAGATAATAACTTCTTGGGTGAGAACTCGATCGCGAACATCTTCTCCGCAGAATTCCCGAATTTTATCCATCACTTCCATGTAAGAACCAGGCCGCGAAATCACCGAATCTTCGCTGTAGGCTTTCCCCACAGCAATTTGTTTTTGCCTGACCAAAATGTCTGTCACTGCATCAGACAAGCTGATATCAACCTTGTCGAGCAAACCTGCGGCATAGCGGATGACTGCCCATTGGATTTTTGACTGCGAACTTTCTCCAGCTTTTGTATAAACTTCGTTGAGCAAATCCACAACTTTTACTGTTGCTTCGGCGCCTCCAAATCCTGTATCGAAATTTAGTCCTTTTAGTCGAATCAATGTGTGCAGCAGCTCTATTTGTTCGTACAAGTTCTCTGAACCGCGCAGGCTAGCGAGCAGCAATTTAGTATTAGTTTCGCACTCTAGTTTGAATTCTTGCGTGTGACCCAAAGGCCAAGTTTTTTCGGGATTGTAACCGAGATAGCTGCGGGTTTCTATTGCACCTGTTACCGGAGATTCGGTGAATTCAAAATCGTGCATGAAATCAATTCTTTCCGTACCCGCAGTCAGCATTAACTGGTTGAGATTCCCGAGTTTAACTGGCGTGTTTTTGCAGTGTCCGTCCCGGAGTTCTTTCATCAAGTCTAACAATGCTTCCCGGCCGGTTTCCAGCATCGCATGAGTTAACATCAGCGTTACTGTGGGGCGTCCTAACTGATACCAGTGGCGGTGAATGTGAGCGATTTCACTTTGGATTTTAGATACTAGAAAATGGTAGTCTAGGGTTAGGTAAAATTCTTCTCTGTCCAAAAATGAGGGGAGAAATACGATCGCCTCTCCGCGAATTTTGAACACCCGGGAAGTCGTCAAACTCCGCAAACGGCGCACGGGGCGGCCGGTTAAGCCTAGCGGATCGTTGCGTCCAATCTCCGCGTAAATAGCGGATAATTCCTTAGTCTGGCGGACTTGAATGGGTGCTACTTGCTTGGGCGTTTGGGCTGCAATGCCGTTAGCGGCTAGTTCTGCTTGCAAATCTTCGTCTTCAGCTAACAGGGCAATTTGCACTAAAGGTTCTCTTTGCTGGCCGACTGACAGATGCCTTCCTAGCGGGTCGATATCGCCCACTGCAATTAATTTCTCGTTCAGCAATTGACCGAGAAAATATAAACTTTGCGCCCAAACTAGGGGAACATTTTCGTTGGGTAAGCGCTGCTGGCTGCGGGGATTTAATTTTTCGGCTTCTATATTTACGGCGGGGACGTAGTACAATTCTGGTAGTAAAGGTAAACCAGAGCGATCGACTGCCAGAGATGCCAGACGCTGCTGGTACTCTTCGACTTGGGCTTGATTTCCCTCAAATATACCGTCCAAGAGCAGATAAGTGAAAAATAGCGGCCACTCGCATTCTATATGCTCGAACTGCTTTAATTCTGTCGGTTCGTAATGCAGGCGATCGGCATCTTCTAAAACTGTTTGGTGTCCGTCCCGCAGAAACCGCTTGCAGCCGTAATTTCCCTGTAATTTGTCAATAATTTTATTGCGAGTCCGTGCTACTAATTCTTTGTCTTCCACAGCAAAAGCAGGAAAACTAATCACGCTCAATAAAGCAGCATCTACTTCTTTTGAACTAGATTCGCGAGGCAAAAGCGATTCTAAAGTGATGCGGCTTCTGGCAATTTCATCCGGTAAAACGTGAATTACCGATGCTTGAGAACCGTTAACTCCGAACAAATCCAATCCATTGATTGCTTCCAGTGCTGCTTTTGCCATACCCACAGAACTGGCATTTAATTCGGCATTACCGCGATTGATTTTATGGCCTCTTTCCCAAATTCCGTAATCGGGCGTGCGGTAAGCTCTACCGATGTAGTAAACTAAATTTTGGACAAAATTGACTTCATCGATTGTAAAAACTATATGCAATCCCGAAGCCGTCATTTGAGCAAGAATTAACAAAAAGATAGAGGTAGCATCTAACTGCAAATGTCCCCACTCGTCATCGCCGACAACAATGTTTCCGGTTTGAGTATTGTATTTGGCGTGCAGGGCATCTAGGGGCAATTGAGTATTTTTAAAACGTTCGACTTTGTTTGCTTGCTGCATCATCGCAAACATCAAGCCGCGCATTAGTTTGACTGTGCTGTGTTCGAGTTCAAATGTTCTGCCGCGATCGCCATCAATTTTGCGGTAAGCTAAACCCAAACCCCACACTGCCAAAATGCTGTACACGTTATCGCGCACCCAGGCATCGGTGTAGTCGCCGTGGGCGTTAACAGCCGTACTCGCCGGCAGCAAACCGGTTATTGGGTTCTGGCGTTTGAGGATGACGTTTTTGATTTGCTGGTAGTAATAATCTAACCGGGTTTGCCGCTGGGTTGTTGCGATCGCCATTTCGTTTTCCTTAGTTTTCCTGATGCGAGCCGAATTGCGGTGAATAGACTTTTAAATATATCAGAGTTTCTATCATTTCTCAAGTTCTACAAACATAACAAGGTATTTGCCATGTCTAGCCGCAACAACAATAACAACAGCGTTGCTTTCGTAAAGATTGTCTACTCTACAGTGAAAATTAATGGTAAAATTGAACTCGTGCCGATGGAATGGTACGCTGACGGCTCTGTCAAGAAAATGGAACGCTAAGAGGCGATCGCACAGGTGGAAATTTTAGATTTTAGATTTTATATTTTAGATTGGGCATTTGGGGCATTGGTAATTAACTGGCGGGTACCTCACAGCAAGCGAGAGAACCGCTATACCAGCAAGCAAAAGTGCGATCGCACTCAGAGAAAAGCTCTCACCCTTAATTTTCCCCTATTTTCGGCACCAACCGGATTTTTGGCGTCCAGAAGTGGCAAGTGCGGCGATCGCCAAACTAAGCTAATTTAAACAACTAGGTATGTAGGAATCTCAAAGTAAAGAAATATGGATCGATCGCGCCCGCAATTCTCAGTCCTGGGACTACCAGTTCACATATTAGACGATTATGCAGGTTGGCTGATAGAGCGCCTGCATCAAGGGTTAGGGACTCACGTCGTGACGCTGAATGCTGAAATGGCAATGCAAGCCGAACAAAACCCGGCTTTAGCCGATGTAATTCGCTCTGCCGAGCTCGTGATACCCGACGGTTCTGGAGTAGTGCTGTATTTGCGAATGCGCGGCAAATCGGCACAGCGGTTTCCGGGGATTGAACTAGCAGAATCGCTGCTGCAACAGGCCGGAAAATTGCCGAATTCCGAACCAATATTTTTCTTTGGAGGTGCACCCGGAGTCACGGCGAAGGCGGCGGAAAGTTGGCAGCAAAAAGTTAATCGATTGTCTATTTCTGCTCAACACGGCTATCTTTCTGCTGAGGAAGAAACAGAATTCTGTGAAAGCCTCAAACAAATACAGCCAAAAATTATTTTTGTCGGCTTAGGAGTGCCGCGCCAAGAGTTTTGGATTGCCGAACACCGCCACCTTTGTCCGCAGTCAATTTGGGTGGGAGTTGGCGGCAGTTTTGATATTTGGGCTGGAACAAAAGACCGCGCACCGGCGTGGTTTTGCGACAATCATTTAGAATGGTTGTACCGGCTTTATCAAGAACCTTGGCGCTGGCGCAGGATGTTGGCTTTGCCACAATTTGCCTTGAAAGCTTTAGGCGATTTGCGAGCTTAGAAAGTTCCCAATCAAATCCGGTTTGCGGGTGTTATTGCTGATATTTGCGATCGCCCGCGAACCCGTCTCTACAATAATTGTGGTTAATTTATTTGACAGATCCAGCATATTCTACATGATGATGAAGCACAGGTGATGCAGCGAGTGTTAAAGCGGATGCTCGAAACAACTGGCGAGTCATTGCGGGCGATCGATCGCACCTGTTGACCTTGCTACAAAAATCCTCATCAATTCCATCAACGATTGGCAGAATCTCGATCGATCTGCCAGAGCCAGATTGTACCTAATTGAGAATGAACAACATCGGACACAAACCGCATCCCCACCTTCTGTAGTACCCGATTGGAAGCATTAGCTTCACCCAGAGTATGAGCGTTGACTGCTCGCACTTCCTCGCGATCGAAAGCATAGTCAATTAGCCCCTGTACTGCCTCAGTTGCCAATCCGCGATTCCAGTATTCGGCAGCTATTTCATAACCAATTTCTACAATGCCCGACTCATTTGGTTCACCTTTGAAACCTCCATTACCCACAAGCACTGCCTGTTGCGGGTGAATAAACAAATATCCATTCCAACCATTAGGAAGCGGTAAGGATTCATCCTCAGGGAGGGAAAATGCTTGATACTCCCCACTGATGAATCAGGGGGATTCTTGACTAAGACCACAAAGGGACTTTCAAAGGCGTTATCAAAGCACCTCTACTGACTCCCTTGAGACTTATCCCCAAGGTTGCCGCTACTTTTCGACCAATATTCGCTGCCCCATTGCAGTCTGCATTAATCAACAAACCTTCAAGAGTACGATACAATCCGCGCTTAACTCGTTTACCACAAGGTTGCCACCCACGAAAGTTTTTCGCAGAATTTAGGTAGCAAATCAAGGTCAATAAATGAAGCCTTGGAAGTATACGACTCTTCCGTTTCTACAAACTTAATCCCGTATTCTTCACACAGTTTAGCAATTCTATTCTTGAGTCTACCCGTCGGAATTTGCACAAAATTCTGATTGGTTTGAGAGCCAAGATTAATAGCATTCTTCATGCCAGCATTCCAACCAAATATAACAGTACCAAGATTGTTGCTTAAGCAATGATTTATCACTTTTCGAGCTGCTTTATTAATAGCATCTCGCATCGTCCGATTGCGATTTTCTGTCAAACGCGCCAGTCGTTTTGACCAATAACCATTTGCCTTCCCTGACATCAAAAAAGCAACACGCTTATTGTATCCTTGATTGAGCGACTTCAAATGTAACCCATCAACGATCAAGCTAGTTCCTATATTACTAACACAAGTTAGCCAGTTGTTCATTCCGTGGTCGATCATCAAAGCTTTAGATGGGTCTACATCTGCTTGGATATCTGCCGTTTTGTAGACTAATTCCAAATAGAAGCAGCCGTTTCTAGGTAGGATTCGATATTCTCTGATTGCTTTGTCGTCTAAGTTTGTAGGCCAAGGTAGATAAAAAGCATCCAATCCGAACCAGGCTTTAACTTTAGTACCCAGCGGAAATCTCAAAAGTCCGTCTTTAAGTCGAACGGAGCGACCTGTATAAGTCACCAAAGCTAGACCACCTTGTCGATAATTAGGTAATCTAGGTCTTTGAGTTACCGTCCCTTTTTTGATGCCTTCTAGAAGTCCAATATAGGATTTAAAAGACTCGGCGACAGTAGTTAAAATCTGCTGTGCCGTGTCCGAATAGAATGCCTTGTAATGCAGATTTTGATTCTCCGTGCCTAACACTTTGTGTAACTCTGCCCTCGTCGGTATTTTACCAGTCTTGAAGTACATCTGTCGAGCATAATAAATTCCGCAATTCGTCAATTTTGATGACTCACTGCACAGGAATTCTAGAATTGCTTTGAGATTATTATCGGGACTAATGAGATTTTGTTGACATCCAAACATTTCTATTTCCTCCTGATTATTAGATTAGCATAGCAATCTTATTTAAGGTGGGATTTTGCCAATAAAAAACATTTTGTAGGCGACTATGAAAAGATTTATTCTCAAAAAAGATGTAGGCGACTAAATAAGTCGCAGCCGCGTTCCTCCCCATGTCGGTAGCCCGGGGCTTCCCGCTCGTTTTCGGTGAGGGAACTGCGGCCAGTTATTAGGTACTGTGACTTGCAAAAGTTCTGCCAGCTCGCTTTTACTGCTCAAAAAAGCCTTGATGTGTATCCGTTCGACGGGGAATAGTTGCAGATTAGTCGTCTCAATCATGGTTCTGCCTTCTCGATCGATATTTGATTGGAAATTTAATTCAAATATGACTTACGCAACAAAAACACTTTTATTTTTATTGTATTTTAAAATCGTCATATAGCAAGGCCTCCAGAATCTTTTTAGGAGAGGTTTATTAAAGTGATTTTCGTTATTTAGCTGCGACTCTAAGTTGGAGAGCGGTTTTATTTCCTTTTTTTGCTGGGTACCGAAGAGCATGGCGGATGAGCCATTTGACTTCATTAGAGGCACCGTTTAGCCAACGATCGCAAATTGCAAATACCTGTTCGGGGTGGTCTTTGGCAATATCGCCCAGATTGTTGGCGACACTGCGACGCACGTAAAGGCTGCGATCGTCCTTCAGGGCATCAAGGATTGGGAATACGGGGGCTGGGTTGGCGATGAAAGCGGGGATTCGCGTTCCCCAAGGAAGTCTGGATCGCGTACCTTCAGAACAAAGACGACGGACATGGGGGTCTGGATCCGATGTCCAATCAAGCAGTTGCGAAAGGGTGCGATATTGTTGTTGAATTAGAAACGGTCGTATGGAAAACTCCGCACTAAACCGTTTGGTAAGTTCGTATTGGGCAAGCATGGATATTTCAAACGGATCTTGTCCATCATTATCTTTTAGTTCTATACCATACTTAGCAATGAAACAAATATGAGGAAGATAAAAAAATACTGCTAGTTTGAGTCCATCTGTTTGAGTTAGTGGCGGTGTCAAAGAAGCCACAAGTATCTCAATAGCTGTCGCATATTTATCAGGCAAACATTGACGGAGTGCTAATGCCAGATGTCGGCCGCGTTCCATAAGTTCAAGCGAATCCAATCCATCTAACGCAACCTGACGAAACGATTTTTCATCAAATTGCGGGTACGCGAGCAAGATATTGTGTGCCAAACAATCAACTGCTTCTGACCCAAGCAGATGCTTCAGAGGAACTCCCTTCTGAATTGAACTCGGCGCGGTGGGAATGCGCGGCATATCAATTGCGGTATGTTTCATTCAACGATCGGCAAAAAGGTGGAATTTATATCTAACTATCCCGCTTACTAAACGCAGGCAATTTCCCTGAATGTCATGACTAAAGCGTAGATTTTATCGAGCCATTTGCTCGATCGCTCTTACAAATCGCGCTGTTTTCATATTGTGCAAAGCCTCGTTCAACAAGACTTTTCCAACCAGTAGTTTTGCTTCAGAATCATCCAGCTAGAACTTTTTCTGCACTATTAATCTAATCTATTTTCTGGTTAATAAAACATGGTGCGAACCTGCCATAGATACCAGGCCGCCCACAGTGAGAACATCGCAAACGGCGAAAATAGCAGGGTGCCAAAACGAATAGACTTAGCATTCAGTTCGCGGATCAGAATGAACGTAAAAGAGTACCAATAAAGCACGTTTGCCATTTGTGCCGCTAGCCAACCAATTTCCCTGCCATTGTAAAGCCAAAAACAACCCACAATCAACAGAGGTACAGACCATAAAAGATCCGCAACTCCCAACCCGTAAGTCACGATTAGGTCAACACGTTCTGCTTCTGTCTCGACAACCGATGGACGGGGCAGCCGCAGGAAAGCAAATATCCAGAAACCCAAGTGCAGTAAGGCTGCAATCCCATTCACCGTTGCAATCAGTTTGATTCCAAAATCTGTGATTTCTTGATTTTGCATTGCTGTGGAAATCAATGTGCTACCCCTTAATCGCGATCTATGGAACTGTTTTGCTCTCAAGAGATGGAATCTGAATTCACAGAGTTAGGTTGCGAACATCATATCTTATTATGCCATTTGCTCGATCGCTCTTACAAATCGCGCTGTTTTCATATTGTGCAAAGCCTCGTTCAACAAGACTTTTCCAAACAATAGTTTTCCTTCATAGGAATTAAGCGAAACTTCACCAGCCCCAAGTTGCCAGCAAAATTGTCTGTAACCAGGCGTATCCATGCTGCTGTCATGGACGAAATTGGGGGGACGCAACGCCGCAGCAAACTTCATAAACGGTAGCGCGTAGAAAATGTGACAAACTTGCTGCATCAGGAACAAGCGATCGCGCTTGCAGTCATCCAGTGCGTCACCGAAGTATGCCTTTAGATAGATGTTTTCCTGCTTTTCGGTGGTGACAAAGCTATTGGCAAGGATCGCCAAATCCACATAGCGATCGCTCCCAAAGGCTCCCTCCCAATCAATAACCCAGAATTTATTGCCATCAAAAAGAATATTGTGTGGGTTCAAATCGTTGTGACTTGAGACTAAATCGCGATCGTGACGCGGATAAACCATCTGGATTTCTGAGTAATATTTGAAAACTTCTGCTGTTGCAGTTTCTGGCAATACTTTTGAAGCCTTAAACTCCTGAATAAAACCGTCAATGCCATCCATGAAATTCACGAATTTTGGAAAAAGCGAGGTAGCATGAATCGATTCAATCATTTTTGCGAATTCTGCCAGCAAATCATCTCGCGAGCCAACATATTTCGACAAAGGTACAGCTTCGATAAAGTCGGTAATTGCTAAAGCATCTTCCGTGCTGAAATAATAAACCTGTGGTGAAATGCCAGCTTCTGCGGCCAAATTCATGCAAGCATATTGCCGAACGGGATCGCTGAGCGGATCGATCTGCATAATCAGCCTTAATACATAAGCTTTACCATTCACGGTAATTTTATAAACCAGCGCTGAGGAGAACCCTCCAGTTAGAAGCTGGATACTTTCGACATTTCTGGTATTAAAAGCAGTTTGAATTGCTGTTTCAACTGCTTCGAGTTTTGCTTCTGGGATCGATGATTTCAAAGTAGAGTTTGGCATAAAATCCTCAACGAATTTACATTCCTGGAAAACAACTTTGACAACCGTACCCTTCACCCCTGAAAATGCGATTGAGTTGACCATTCTGTATTCCTAGAACTCAAAGCTAGTGCCTTCATACTCAGAGCACGTTTGACAATAACTTTGTCGGCGCCATTACCATTGATCTCAATTGTTCCAAGCAAGCTGTAGGGCAGCGCCCAAGGAAACTCATAACAGCCTGAGTGTTTTCAAGCCGTTAACCATACCGCTGCAAATCCGATTCGATTGCGAGATTTTGATGCGGTTGCATCACTGACATTTTCCTGTCTGACCTCACCAAATATTCCTGGTAATCAGTCTCAATTGAGACGATCGCCTGAATAGATATAATCACCGTCCTCACGGGGTACTAATTTTCCGTTAACAATACATGGGGATTTTACCAAATGTCAACAGTCCCTATCGATATTAGGCAAACTCTGCTTTTGAAGCAGCAGGAGATTGGGATAGAGAGCAGGGCTGATTCCTTCTAAAATTTTCCAATCTCTCTAACCCTTATGTTATGAGGCGTTGGGTAGATCTTTCTGTAGCAGGCTTAGCAAATTATTAAAAACTCCTGTTTTCCTTGCTACTAAAAGCTTTGTCCAGATTTAAATCGTAAATTGATATTAGAATAAATCAGCCCTGGGATAGAGAGGGGCTTGACTGATAGCAATCGCGGGAGTTCGTCGGCTTTCATCAAACTTCTGGTTGTGGACAGAGGCTTTGAGCCCACCCGATTGCTGCTGTGGAGTTTGCTCAAAGATATTCTACAATAAAGAATGAATTTTGACCTTGAAAATTCCCTTGACCTGTACTAATTCAAGAACAGGAAAACTGACTGACGATAAGACTGTATTCTGAGGAGATTCCTATCTGGTACATCTGAGATTGTTTGTTGCTGAAACGGATTGCCAACAATTACATTCATTATTAGGACTGTCGCCATCGTCTGCTTAATACAATTTTTCGCCAGCATGGGTTTCACAAAACTTTCCTCAGACTCAAATTGAGTTGGCATTCAAAGTTGTTGTTAACCGTCGCTATCCCGATGCAATTGGTACGCCTCTAATCATTTTAAAGCTAGACATCACTCGATCAATAAAACCTGTACTGATTCCTCAGCAGAATTAAATGCGAACTTTGCTCATGTGAGAGCTTCCTTTGTCTGTATTTTTTATTTACTTTTATATTTGGTGTATCTTACTTGAACTAACTCGGTCGGATACTTCTGTACTTCTATTAACTTTAATTTCATCTCCATGGGAGATGGCAAGAATAAGGGAATTCCTTCGCCTAACATGATAGGTGCGATCGACAGAATATATTCATCAATCAGTTGACATTGGAGGAATGAGGCGATTAATTCTGCACCTCCAACTAGCCAAATTCGTTTGAGTCCTTGCAACTCCATTTCGTGCAGAAATCGATCGGGCGTTGCGGAGGTAAATAACACATCATCGCGATCGGGCGATCGGCTTTGCTGGGTAAAAACGTAGGATGGCTTGCCGGGATGGGGCCACTCGCCAAAGCTCAACACCTGTTCGTAGGTTTTGCGTCCCATCGCCAATCCATCGATCGATCGATAAAACTCACCATACCCGTGGTCAGTTTCGTCCGTCTCAAAAGCTGTAAGCCAATCAATACTGCCGTCTTTACGAGCAATATAACCGTCCAGACTGGTTGCAATATAAAGTACGATTTTTGTCATTGATTAACCTCCTTTCCAGGGCGATGCTTGTGCAACGAACAAGTCATTGAGCGTTATTCTCATTACTGGGGTGCCAATCTGCCCGGTTCAGGCGATAAACAAAACAGTCATCGTCACCAAACTGTCGCGGTTCAACAAATTGAAAGCCAAGACGTTCGTAGAAGCGGTGGGCGCGGGTATTGCTGGCCAGTGGATCGATGAGTACAGCCGTCACAGCAGAGTCGGCGAAACATCGAGTCAGTGCAAGCTGCATCATTTGTGTGCCATAGCCTTTGCCCAAATCTGTCTCTTCTCCAATCCAAATGTCGATCGCACGTAGATTCGC
The DNA here is from genome assembly GCF_020738625.1 of Microcoleus sp. PH2017_09_SFU_O_A. Lineage (NCBI taxonomy): Bacteria > Bacillati > Cyanobacteriota > Cyanophyceae > Oscillatoriales > Microcoleaceae > Microcoleus > Microcoleus sp. PH2017_09_SFU_O_A. The sequence goes on along the minus strand of NZ_JAEQCF010000017.1, from coordinate 48,164 downwards.
TGGAACATCGCCCCAGTAGTGACTATCCTCAAGTGCTGGATCGATAATCTGAATAAATCCGATCGCACGGCCATCAATTTCAGCAATTAATTGCTCCCTCCAGTCGGGAGTGCGATCGAGTTCTATTTCCCAACCCCAATCATCGTTAGGATCTGCGTCAATCACATGAGGTTGCTCATCCCAATGTCGCAGTAGAGCTAAATCAGCGGAGGTGGCGGAGCGGAGGTTTATCATCATTCATTACTTTTGAAATTTTATTTTCACTGCCTTGATTAATGTTAAACAGGAAAATGACATACTGCTTCCATATTATGTCCATCTGGATCTAAAACAAAAGCACCATAATAATCAGGATGATAGTGAGGTCGCAAACCCGGAGTACCATTGTCTCGCCCCCCTGCTGCTAGCGCTGCTGTGTAAAAAGCCTGAACCATCTCATGAGTTTCTGCGCGGAAAGCAATATGAATTCTAGGGGTATTTACCTCTCCCTGTGTAATCCAGAAATCGGGCTTTCCGTCTATTCCAAAACCTGCCAGAGATATAGAACCAGTCACAGAAGCATCAAACTCTTTCAGTAATTGATAACCAAGCGGGGCTAAGGCTTTGGTGTAAAAATCTTTGCTTTTCTCGAAATTACTAATGTTAATGCCAGTATGGTCAATCATCAATTTTTCCTACTATATTATCGCTTATTTATCTTGTGAAGAAGTAACCAGATCGACGAGTTCAATGACAATAACGTTCCACCCGATCGACAAATCTACAGCTTTTTGAAGTATCTGGCGATCGGTAACAGCCCGAAACCCGCCTTTTCATAGGTGCGACGTGCTGCGGCATGACCTGGATCGCCTCCGGTTTCGACCATTGCAACAGACATCCCCGCATCTTTCATCCAATTTACAGCGAATTCTGTCAGAGCGGAGCCAATGCCACGACCTTGAAAGTCTGGATCGACAGCGATCATGTAAATTTCACCCATGCTGCTTTCCGAATCGAGTTTCACGGCGACAAAGCCCACGGTGGAACCTGCATCAATAGCAACCCAGACATTTGTATCCTCCGCAGCGCAGACACCTTCGACAGCCTCTTGCTGGCTGACGCGCCAACCATCGGGATAGAAACTCTGGTAGACATCCAGATCCATCGCTTTCTGAATCGAATCAAATACCGGAGTCCATGCCCGAAGAGAAAGGCGAATGATTGCATCCAGTTGTTGAGCGTCGTAAGGTTCAATCCGCATTTGCATCATCATCTCAAAGGTTGTAACCAGTGTATTACATTTGTAATGGCGATCGCAATCTTTCTTCCATTGTGAACGCAGTGACTATTGGTTTACTGCGCTTGGTTCCATGTAGACAAGTTCCCAAATGTGACCATCTAAGTCTTGAAATCCATGGGAATACATAAACCCGTGGTCTTGTGGTTGATTATAGGTTGTTCCACCAGCGGCGATCGCCCGCTCAACCATTTCATCAACTTCTTTTCGACTCTCAGTAGATAAACACACCAGCACTTCTGTGCTTTTGGTGGCATCACAAATTGCTTTGGGCGTAAAAGTCTTGAACTTTTCGTAAGTCAAAAGCATGACGAATATGTCGTCGCTGACAATCATGCAAGTGGCTGTCTCGTCAGTAAACTGAGGATTGAAGGTGAAGCCGAGTTTAGTAAAAAAGTCAATAGATCGATCGAGCTTTTTTACGGGCAGATTGACGAAAATTTTAGTAGCCACGATCTTCTCCTTTTGTTGTTTTATGGGAAAGTAAATGGTAGTTGTTGCGTTGTTGGCTATTGCTGGTTGTAGGCTTGCTGCAAGCGAGCAACATCAATCTTGCTCATTGCGAACAGGGCTTGCATCACGCGCGTCGCCTTGTCGGCATCCTTGTCCTTCAGCATTTCTGTGAGCGATCGCGGTACGATTTGCCAAGATAGCCCGAACTTGTCTTTGAGCCAGCCGCACTGACTTTCACTTCCACCTGCGGACAACTGGCTCCACAGCGTGTCAACTTCTTCTTGTGTCTCGCAGTCCACACTGAGGGAAATGGCTTCAGTGAATGGGAATTGCGGCCCACCGTTGAGTGCCTGAAACTGCTGCCCTTCAATTTCAAACAGCAGGGTAAGCAGTTTGCCTTTGTGTTCGGGTATGGCATCGCCGTAGTGCGAAACTTCCAAAATCTTGCTGTTATTGAAAATGCTCAGGTAGTAATTGACAGCCTCTTCGGCATTAAAGTTAAACCAGAGGCATGGTGTGATTTTTTGACTGTTTTGCATGGTGTTTCTACTAATCGTTCTAGTGGCGGAAGTGACGGAAACAGTTAAGCCTCTCTTTGATTTAGGCAGCTTTCTCGCAGTTAACCATCCACGGTATACCGAACTGATCGACCAGCATTCCAAACCGAAAAGCCCAAAAAGTTTGCCCGAATGGCATCTTCACTGTGCCATTTTCAGCGAGGGCGTGAAAGATACGTTCCGCCTCTGTTGGATCGTCGATCGCGATTTGTACAGAAAAGCCTTTGGTTTCTTCAAAAAACTTAGGCGGACAATCAGAACCCATCAAGCGATACGTTCCGAATTCCATACACGCGTGCATAATTTTGTCAAGCCAATCAGTAGATAATTCACAGGGTTTTGGTTCCGCAGTTGGCGCATCCGCGTTAGTGAGCATTGTGACGATTTTGCCCCCAAAACATTGCTCGTAAAACTTGAAAGCTGCCTCGCAGTTACCGTTGAAAAAGAGATAAGGATTGAGTTGCATGGCTTGCTCCTGTTTGTTGAGTTTTAGGCGTTATCTTTTGCACTCAAATTGTCTTTAAGAAGTGCAAAAACTAATTCTTAGGTAATCCCGCGACCTCAATTACTGGTCTGATTTCGATCGTGCCGGCGCGCGCCCCTGGAATGCGGGCGGCGATCGCGATCGCCTCGTCGAGATCCTGGGCATCAACCAGGAAGAACCCGCCGAGTTGTTCGCGAGTTTCTGCAAACGGGCCATCGGTAACAAACTGTTTGCCGTCGCGCACCCGGACGCTAGTCGCCGTCGCTACAGGGTGCAGCGGGGCTGCCGACAAAAACTGCCCTTTTGCATGGAGTTCTTGTGCAAGCTGTGTGGATTCTCCATAACAATGTTCGCGATCGGTCTGGTTCATGGCGTTTTCTTCCATGTAAATCAGCAGCAAATATTTCATTGGTTTGTCTCGGTTGTTTCCCTGTATCAGTAAGTCGAAGGACGATCGCTCAAATCGACACCTCGCCAAAAAATTTTGCTCGTCAGGTTACGATCTTGAAGAGACATCTGTTTGATAAATGTAGGGCGTACGCCGAGGGCGACAATTTATGCCTAAAACCCTTGATTTTATGTCCAAATGCTTCACCCGGATCCGAGCAAGTGCGATCGCTCGCTCCTCGCCTAATTTCTTTTTACCAGATGTCTATTTGCCTCCGTTGTTGCCCTGTGTAATACCAATTCACTATGAACCTGCACTTAATATAGCTTCAAGGATATAGTCCCAACTACAGAGAGATAAGACTTCTTCATTCGTGAGAGATTTGATAATTATATCTACCTGTTCTTTGAGTTTCTCTAAACTCGAATAATTTGCCAACTTGAGGTCTTTTTTTGTTCCCACAATCTTTCAATCGGATTCAATTCAGGACTATAGGCAGGTAAATATATTGGCATCACATGGTCATGCCAGTCTAACAAGAGAGCTTTATGAAAGCTACCATTATCCATGATAATTAGATTGAAACTCTCTGAATATTTTTCAGCAAATCCATTTAAAAACTCTTGAAAGCAGTTGTGATTGAGCTGAGAAAATTCTTGATAATATTGTTCACCTGTTGATGGTTCTACAACTCCATAAAGATAGAAGTTTTCTCGCTAAAGATTGCTTTTTGCCGATGGGTTTTATCCCCTTCAATGTAATCATCTTGCCCTGCATAGTAATCAATCCAAATCTACTCTCGTCCTGACACCATATCCTTACAGGCTGTCCTGTTCCGAAATATTTAATCATTACTTTGATAATCTCCCACAGTTTTTTTTGAAGTTTGTCTGTGCAACTTCGTTCACCTTATTACTTTGGGGTCTTGGAACTTTGAGGTAAGATTTTAATTTATAATGAGGAATAGAAATCATAGTATCGGCAATCTCACGAACGCTTGCCACACTTTGGAGCGATGGCGCATCTGCAAGAGATAGGGGGCGCAAAATCAATCTGGTTGTTTCTAGGATGGATTGAGCAAGCATAAAACGATTCTACCTCGACCGACTTTCCCAGCAAATTTTAACACTAAAATTCTCCTTATGCTTCCAGCACCAAGAGCTTGCTGTACGATGGCGTTCCTAATCACCAGTTGCCGATTGCCTCGAATCCTCAACTAAGAACTTTGTGTCAATCTGGTGCATTGGGATTATTGTACTACCGAATGGGGCTAACATTTACAGTGAGTTGTCAATGAAAACATTCCATTCTTGTATCATCGGGCTAAACGGGTAAATGTAACCATAACAACATGAACCAACATATGAGAAATCATTGCCGCTTCAAGACCTTTACGCCAGTACAGATAGCCTGCAATGATGCCAAAAAATGAATTACCCACAATCACATAGGTAATGACTGAAGGAGTGACTTGTGTTCCTAGTACGAAGGCAAGGGGTAAATGACCCAGCCCAAAGAGAAATGCTGAAAGGGCGATCGCCGATACAAAGCAGAATATGGAAGGCACACCCTGCCCTTTTGAAAAAATACGCCAACCTATCCATACTAAAAGCGTCATTATTCCCCATCTGAGCAATAATTCTTCGGTAATACCTCCATACAGAATACGAGTCAAAAATGGGGTGTTGCTTGATAGAGTTTCAGCCTTCGTAATAAAATCAGAAGGTAGAAAAACTTTAGCACAAAACTGAATAAAAGTTAATCCAATAACTCCGATCAAGCCTCCAATAATTCCTGGAAGCACTTGGGGCTGAATAGCCAAACTAATTGAAGTTCGATTAGACACTGCCTCAGCCAGAGGTGCGGATAATCCAACTTTATGAGCTAGTACAACACCAATCAAGACAGTAATAGACAAAAGAAAGGTTGGTTGAATCAAAGAAATCAATTTGATTCCCCAGAGCGGCATCTGAAGTTCTTCATCCTCAGGAATAGGTAATTTCATCCACCAAAGAGAAACGATGCCTACCATGCCTGTTAGCCACAAAATTGTAAATAATCTCATTGACATCATAGTTCCTCCAATTACAGCTAAATTCAATACTGAGAGCCAACACTCTAATCTTTAATCACGATCCTATCAAAGGTTCTCTGTATAACTGATGTACCTATCAGATGCAGCCAAACTTTGCACCCCAACTGATCAATTAGTATTGATACGTTCTAGTTCAGAACAGTTATTGGGCTGCTGCCATCACTTCAAGATTCACAGCTTGCTCAATGCCTCAGAACTTAGTTGCATTCTCTGCCCAATATCCTGTAACCGGCTAAACTGCTGTACCAGTGCTGGAATATTCTCTAAGCTCTTTAAAAAGTTCCACAGGTAGGAAATAATGGCATAAATCTCACCTGTTTGAATGCCTGGAATCCAGACTGTACGAATCAGAACCGTGGCAGCAAGTAAAATCGTAAACAGTTCTATAAATCCATAATTCAGGGCTTCTGCATTAGAAAGATGGACTCTCCATTTTGCTATTAACAAGTAGTGCGATCTCACTACTTCAGCCTCAGATTGGCTTAAAACTGTTACTTCCTGTTCTAGCTGATTATTCAAGTTTTGATTCAACCGTTGTGATTTCTGAGCATAGCTGCGATTGATCAAAATCAACGGAATAAGCAAAGCCAAACAATATGCGCCAATCTGTATGTCATAGATGAATAGCATTACCAATGCGCCAACAAAGCTAAACAACCCTGCAATAATTTGGGGAATATTTCGCTCAAAGAAATCGACAAATTCTCTGGAAAGCACGGAACGCGCAGCAATTTGAGCCGTTGAAGCGCCCTGCTTACTCTGCTCTACAACCATCGCTGTTGCTAAGTTGCTATAGATACTGGTAAAGGTTCGAGTATCGTATACATGACGAGAAATAGCTGTAATCGCATGTGCCAGCCAAATGCATAGAAAGGGGATGATGTTGCTATAGTTTCCCTTTAGAAGCTGATCGATAGCAAATCCGATCGCTAGCGGATATAGCAATTCAAACGTATTTTCCAGCAACGTCAGCCCATAGGTAAACAGGATAGACCTGTAATTTGATCGAAACAGGCGTTCCAAAATTTGCGAGACAGAATGAAGTTTCATAGAGATAGATTCAAGTAGGTTTAATCTTTGCTAGGCAGTTGTTTGAATGCTTGTGGTTTCCATTCAGGCGGACCGAATAGACTCAAGAACCATTCTTTGAGAGTCTGCGATCGTCGTAAATCGCTAATGATTCTGGAATATTCCATAATATTGATCTGAATAGGATTGTGGGTTTGAATATTTTCAGTCAGCCCGTAGATCACCTTTTCCGTCTCGGCTTGGTAAGTTCCAAACAACCTATCCCAAACAATCAGAATGCCACCATAATTTTTATCAATGTATGGCAGATTTGAGCCATGATGTACACGGTGATTGGAAGCTGTATTCATCATGGATTCGAGAATTCCCAATCGCCCAATTTTCTGATTGTGAATCCAGACTTGATATAGCCCCACAACTTCGAGCGCAATCAAGACTTGTAGGGGATGAAATCCCAGCAGTGCCATCGGAATGTAGAAAATCCAAAGGATAAAGTCTTCAACCCATGCCAGCCGCAGCGCTACAGTCAAATTAAAATCAGTGGAACTATGATGAACGCTGTGATATGCCCAAAAAAAACGAATCCGATGTTCTGCACGATGGTTCCAGTAATAGAGAAAATCTGCGATGAATACTGCTAATAGCATTGTCCAGCCATTTACAGGAACCTTTAGAGGACTGACTGCCGCAATTAGGGATAGCCCAACTACAGCTACAACATTTGCTAATTGATCGCTGAGAAAATCATGAACGATACCAACACCGATATTTGCAGCCGTTTCTCGGTAATTCCGTTGTTTACGAAAGAAAAAGTCAACGCCGATTTCAGCGAAGATAATACAAAACAAGATAAGCGATAGGGAGAACAGCGAAGTTTCTAGATGCTGCAAGTTTTCTAGAATCGGTTGGGCAGAAATGTTCATAGTCAACATCCTATGGTGTTTTGAGTGTTTTAATTCGAGCGCTCGAATTATTTAAATTAATGTCGATAGAGCTTTTACAGTTGTCTGCCTGTTAAGGCTAGATACAGTATTTTTCGCAGTAGGCAATTAACATCTTGGTAAATAAGTGAATCTGCTGGGCAAAGGAAAAGCTATTTTCACGTTCTATCTGCTCGATCAAGATACCATTGATCAAAGTCCAGACAAATCGAGCGAGCTTCGGATCTGAGAGATTAAGCAGTTCCTCCATCATTTGTTGATAGCGCCGATCTATTTGCTGAAAAATGGGATTACTGTTAATCTCTGTCACGGCGGTATGCTGGTAGAAATCTGTCCAAATTACTGCCTGTTTGACAAAGTGTTCTTCATGCTGAACCAGCATACATCCAAGTCTTTCAATGCGTTCGGTCAGCGTTCCTCCTTCAGCAATCGACTTAAATAGATAAACATCCTGCCAACTGATCTCCTCAACCAATTGCTCAAACAACACCTGTTTACTAGCAAAGTAGTGATACATTGCTCCAGTGGAGATACCCAATGCCTTAGAGATTTGTCGTGTTGTAACACTAGCATATCCGCTTTCGGCAAATAGGTTAAAGCATCTATGGAGAAGCTCTTTACGATACTCCTCAGAGTCAACGATTTTGGGCATGGACGATTTTGGGCATAAAGTTTATATCGAGCGCTCATTATAATATAGCAGTGCGATTATACTGTGTCAAGTCTATCGGCTATTTTGGTTTCAACGAGAAGTTAGGCTATTGGCGATTTTGATACGACGACAAGACGTTGTAATTATCTCGTTTCCCTAGTTGGCAAAAGTCTGTCATAAATTTAAAAAAATGGTATAAGTCGAAGGGCGATCGCTCAAATCGACACCTCGCCAAAAATTTTTCTCATCAGGTTGTGATGCCAAACGCAAAACCAGACGTAACCCAAGCCATTGACTCCGTTTATCGATCGGACTGGGGTCGGATCGTCGCCACATTGATCGGACTGGTTGGAGATTTCGACGTAGCCGAAGAGGCGGCGCAGGAAGCCTTTACGGCTGCACTGAAGCAGTGGCAGACTGCCGGAATTCCCGATCTCCCGCGCGCGTGGCTGATTAAAACAGCTCGATTTAAGGCGATCGATCGCCTCAGACGGCGGACGCGACTCGCCGAAAAACTTGAAGTGTATGCTGCCTCTGAGTCGATCGAAACTATCGAAGAAATCGATGACGATATCGGCGAAATCCCCGACGAGCGATTGCGGTTGATTTTCACCTGCTGTCACCCCGCGCTGGCGATCGAGGCTCAGGTTGCTTTGACGCTGCGTTTGCTGGGCGGCCTGGAGACGGATGAAATCGCACGGGCGTTTCTCGTACCAACGGCGACGATGGCGCAGCGGCTGGTACGGGCAAAGCGCAAGATTCGTGACGCGGGCATTCCCTACACAGTGCCGGATACGAAGGATTTGCCCGATCGCGTGGAAGCGGTGCTGACGGCGATCTATTTGATCTTTAACGAAGGTTATGCGGCGACGCATGGCGAGACAATAGTGAGAGCGGATCTCTGCGCCGAAGCGATCCGGCTGGGGCGACTGGTGAGGATGTTGATGGCACCGCAACCGCCAGCGGAAGTGACTGCTCTTCTGGCTCTGATGTTGCTGCACGACTCGCGGCGCGATGCGCGTCTGGATGAGTCTGGCGACCTGATCCTGCTGGAAGAGCAAGATCGCAGTCGCTGGAACAGGGCACAGATTGTCGAGGCGCTGCCGCTGGTTGAGGAAGCATTCCGTGGCGGGATCGGGCCGTTTGCTTTGCAAGCTGCGATCGCAGCCGTGCATTGTCGGGCGGTGCGGGCCCAAGAGACAAACTGGCAGCAGATTGTTCAGCTTTATAATCTGCTCGAACGCTTACAGCCATCGCCAATTGTGTCGCTGAATCGGGCGGTGGCGATCGCGATGGTAGATGGGCCGCAAACTGCGATCGCGCTTCTGGATGCGATCGGCCCCGAACTCGATGGCTATCACCTGTTTCACGCTGCGCGGGCCGATTTGTTGCGCCGTATGGGAGCATCAGCAGAAGCGGCACAGAGCTATGAGAGAGCACTGGCGCTAGTTACGAATGATAGCGAACGCCGTTTTCTCGATCGGCGGCTGCGGGAAGTTCAGCCTTAAAATGATGTCCAGTCGATTAGCATCACAAAAATGGCTTGTAGTGTGGACTTTACTCCGCTCCTTTTTGCGGACTAAAGTCCACACTACGAACGAATCTTATCGCAGTCTTTAGACTTTCGATGA
>NZ_JAEQCF010000017.1:0-38647 GCF_020738625.1 Microcoleus sp. PH2017_09_SFU_O_A | reverse complement strand
CTTTAGACTTTCGATGATCTCAAACAAAAATGGCTTGTAGTGTGGACTTTACTCCGCTCCTTTTTGCGGACTAAAGTCCACACTACGAACGAATCTTATTGCGGTCTTTAGATTTTCGATGATATCAAACCTAAAATGTACGGGCTATCGATGACATTGGTCGATCGATCGCGCGTTACCATATCGGACTCCAGCCTGTTGTTAAGTTGCATTCTTAACTCGTTCGTAAACTTCCCGAATTCCTCCTGGCGGGACGGTTTCATATTGCAATGCGTCATCATTGATGCAAAACCAACTTGCTTTTGACCTAGTATAAAAATGCGCTACAGGTTGCTGTTCAACTGGTGTGTCCATAACGCTTGCCGGGACAGCAATATGATTTAGCTCGTGACTGACTATTGGCATATTAGAGCCACATTTGCTACAAAATACTCTTCTCAAATATGATGAAGAATTGAAATAACTGAGGAATTCTTCGCCTTGCAACCATTTAAACGTTTTTGATTCTGCATGAAGAATTGGTGCGAATGCTGAACCATGTAATTTTTGGCAGATTTGGCAATGGCAGAATGTGAGAAAGTACGGCCCCTCGAACTCAAAGGCGATCGCACCGCATTGACATGAACCTTTGTTGTACATTTGTCAACCCTCTTTTGAAACTTAACAATAAAAACAATTGCAAACTCTGATTTTTGGTATTGACGCGATCGACTCTCAACACACTTCTACGAGCATTTAACCGGATAAGATTTACGACCAAAGTCTAGGGTAATGGCTGAGTTTAGCTGGGTGGCGAGACTAGGGCTGCCCGGTCTGACATGAATCCAGATCGCCTGGAATTGCTGCCGGAATTTCGGATGCGCGATCGACAAATTGAGTCACTCGGCATTATGCTACTTTCGGAACTACAGCAGCAAAATTTAAGCCCAAATCTCTACATCAAGTCAGTGTAAAATATTATAGCAGTGCATTTGCTCAGACAATACTTTACTACCAAACCTCGCCTGACAATTTACGAGGGCGGTTTACCTCAGCGTCAATTGTTGCAAGTCTTGGAATACATAAACGAACATCTAAGTCAAGACATTAAGCTCGCTGATTTGGCTGCGTTCCTGGGGATGAGTCAGTTTCATTTTAGCCATATGTTTAAAGTGGCGATGGGAATAGCTCCCTATCAGTATCTGCTTCAACAACGGATCGAACGGGCGAAGGAGTTGTTACAGCAAAAAGAGCGATCGATCGCGGAAATTGCCTTAGAATGTGGGTTCAACAGCCACAGCCATTTGAGCAAACAGTTTCGGCAGTTGACGGGGATGACTCCTACAGCTTATAGAGATCGTTAAACAAGATTGCATAAATATTTGATTAATAAATGAACCGCAGATTAAAGGCAGATAAACACAAATAAATGTAGATAATTTCTAGATTAGTTGGGAATGAATGGAAGATGTCCACTGTTAGCTTGCAACTTGACATTACCAACTGATAATCAGCGGCAATCCCGGTCGAAAATCTACTTGTTTCCCATGCACTTCTCCATCAAAGCCTAGCTCTAGAAAATACTCGGTTCCTTTCCTTAACTTGACCTGATTTGTATCAATTACTGCTTGCAGTTCTGGTGACGGATTATTCGCAGCAGGACTTACTAATTCTACACGAGTAATTTCGCGGAAACCAACACCGTGACTCAGGGGCTGTAATTTCTCAGTAGAGGATGAATCTGGACGTTTTCCCCAGGGAGTTTGAAACAGCATCGGCTCAGTTAAATTATCACTATTTGTGGCTACCGCGATGCTGATTGTTTCAGGTAAATAGGGCGGACGATATGCCCAACTAGAAAATGCTACTGTGTCCTCAGAACCTGTGGTTGAACGCAAACAGATGCCGAAGGGACAGGCGCCATTATTGCGATTTGTCGATCGCTCCCACAGACGAGTCCGATAAATAGGCTCAGATTGCGCCTCCTCTGGATCGCGCACCCACAACAGTTCCAACATCGCGTTATGGAAAAAGAAACAGCGATTTGTGGTACCTTGTCCAACGTGAATGCGAGACGAACCCTCGACTAAACCGAGGGATGAAAGGCGATCGGCGATCGGGGCACCAATATCAGTTAAGATGAAGATATGGTCGAATTCAAATGCCATAATTTTTTAGCTATAAAACGATGAAATTAGAAGATATCATCTGTAGGGAAACGGCATTGCCGTGTCCGGCGGGGAGTTATGCACATAACAGATAATTTCTCTATAATTAATGACTGTAGCAAAATTTTTTCAAATTGGCATTATCCCAAATCGGGGTTAGTTATCCCCTTTACTATCTGGCGTGGTGCGTCGCTACTTAAATCGTTGTCAATAGCTAGAATTGTCGATGGCGACGCACCCTACGAATAATATTGACATCAAGGGGATGTTTACCCAGATTTGGCATTAATTGCACTCAACTACAGTCCTGGATGCACCACCATCAAAGAAACCGGGTTTTTTAGTCAATCTGTGGACTACAGCGAAGGATTTTCGTAAAAAACCCGGTTTCTGACCACCAGTGCGTAAGTGCTGAACTACTCCAGAGGCAGAAACACGTCAGTAATCGCCTCAGATTCTGGTACATCTGGAAAAAGACTGACTCTCTCAAAATATAGGGGAAAATCTCGCAGATCTTCACCACTTTGTGGCAACCATTCGGAGTAAAGGTATCTTACTGCTTCACCAAGATTGTCGTTAGAACCAGTATAGCGCAGTAAGGCACAACGACCTCCAGGGATAATTTTTCCCATCACTCCGAATGAGTTATTTATAACATTACGATCCGTGGCTGCACAAATATCCAGGCGATAGTCTTCCGGCGCGGTTTCGGCTGGATTGTCGTAGACAATGTTAAAAGTTTTGCTCACCTTGGGAGGCAGATTATTTTGCTGGCGCCACTCGATGAATCTACGGACAGAATTGCCGATTAGCTGCGGATCTCCCCGATGTTCGAGGGCTGCAACTTTTGTTTCTGGGAAGATGACGATTTTGACTTGTTCAGCGGATGTATCGGATTTCATGTGTTGGTTCCTCAGTTCGCTTAATTGTTGGTAAGTGGCGTGCCAATTTTCCCATTGCGGCTGCTTTCTGAATTCAGAAGGAGTTTGTGCTATGCTCTTTTTGAATGCACGAGCAAAGGCTTCAGGGCTTTCGTAGCCACTCGTGAGGGCGATATCGACGATCGGGCGATCGCGAAATGCGAGCTGATAAGAGGCGCGCTTCAAGCGATTTAACTGGACGTATTTGTATACGCCGATTCCTAAAAACTCAGAAAATTGTCGGTGAAAATGATATTTTGAGAACGCAGCAACAATACTGAGTTTATCTACACTGAGATTTTCTTCTAGATTGGCATCAATGTACTCAAGTAATTTCAAAAATCTACAGCGATAGGCGTCAAAAGCTTTTACATTCACAAAATATCCTCCTTGGCTATCTCAAGGTTATCTCTCGATCCTGACTCAAGCCTGACAGAAATTGCTGAATTTGCGGTGCAGATGAAATTCGATCCGCAGTAAACAAAAATACTTAAGCAGGGGTTTGTACCGATTGATATGGCTGGATCAAAATTTCAGCCGGCACCCCGAGTTCTTGATGCAACTTCCGAATTATGTCCAATGTTAGGAACGAAAATTTAATAACTTACACTCTTGAAAGTGGGATGGGCCAGAAGAGCCCCTTCTTTCTGGACGGGCGGGACGCCCATCCCACAAGAATAATAAAAATTGTCAGTTATATCTGCGTTAATCTGTGTCTATCTGCCTGACATCTGCGGTTGTTCTATCAATCAAAGATTTACGTCATTTTGCCTAGTGTTTATAATAACGCGATCGCAAAATGGTATCAAGAATTAGTCCACAATATCTGATGTTAGCTGGTGAGTGCGATCGACTATTCGACCAATTCTCGATCGCATTTCAAGTCTTGTTTGCGGGGAAACCATCAAATCTTGCCCAATCTCAAATCTCAAATCTCAAATCTACAACAGAGGAACCATCCGCCCGCATCCAGCAGTCTCAGCATCCAGTTACCGCCAATTCTGCTAGAGTCAGGTGAGAGACATTCCGTGCATCTTGCAGAGACAAGGGTTCCTGGTCTTTGCCCCAAAAGCAGTAAAATCCCATCAGCTTGTGACCTGCAACCCGATCGGCAGTAACTTAAACATTAAGGTAATTTGAAATCATCCCCTAAAGTTCCCCTAAGCCTTGACATCCGACCTACACTCTGTAAATTAGACACTCTAACTGCGCCGCCATCCATATATAAAAAGATGCCATGTCAACTTTAGTTATCGTCGAATCTCCCACCAAAGCCCGTACCATTCGTAACTTCCTGCCCTCTACGTACCGGGTAGAGGCATCTATGGGCCACGTCCGAGACCTCCCATCCTCCGCCGAAGAAATACCAGAAGCCGTTAAAGGTGAAAAATGGGCGCAACTCGGCGTCAACGTGGAGGCAGATTTTGAACCGCTTTACGTCATCCCCAAAGATAAAAAGAAAATTGTTAAAGAACTCAAAGATGCGCTAAAAGACGCCACAGAACTGATTCTAGCCACTGACGAAGACCGGGAAGGCGAAAGCATTTCCTGGCATTTGCTGCAAATCCTCAAACCCAAAGTTCCCATCAAGCGGATGGTGTTTCACGAAATCACCCGCGAAGCTATCCGCGACGCCCTAACTCACTGCCGCGATATCGACAATCGAGTGGTACAGGCCCAGGAAACTCGCCGAATTCTCGATCGACTCGTCGGATACACCCTCTCTCCGCTACTGTGGAAGAAAATCGCCTGGGGTTTGTCCGCAGGGCGAGTCCAGTCAGTCGCAGTACGGCTGTTGGTACGCCGGGAACGGGAACGCCGCGCTTTCCGCCAAGGTAGCTACTGGGATTTGAAAGCAACTTTGGAAAAAAGCAAAATTTCCTTTGATGCCAAACTCGTGACAGTCGGGAATGTAAAAGTTGCCAACGGTAGCGATTTCGATGAAAATACCGGACAGATTACCGCAGGCCGCCGCGTACTTTTGCTGAACGAAGACCAGGCGCGGGCTTTACTCGCACGCATTCAAAACAAACCCTGGACTGTCGGTAATATCGAAGAACGGCCAGTCACCCGCAAACCGTCGCCGCCGTTTACGACCTCGACTTTACAGCAGGAGGCTAACCGGAAGTTGAGACTGGGTGCGCGGGAAACTATGCGAATTGCCCAAAGTTTGTACGAACGCGGTTTTATCACCTATATGCGGACGGATTCGGTGCATTTATCCGAACAGGCGATTACTGCCGCCCGCAGTTGCGTGCAAGAACTTTACGGTAGCGAATACCTCAGCCCCCAACCGCGCAAATACACGACGAAAAGCAAAGGCGCCCAGGAAGCCCACGAAGCTATTCGCCCCGCCGGCAGCACTTTTCGGACTCCGCAGCAAACGGGATTGGATGGGATTGATTTCCGCCTCTACGATTTGATTTGGAAGCGGACAGTGGCTTCTCAAATGGCAGATTCGCGCCAAACTCACGTCACGGTATTAACTCAGGTGGAAGATGCCGGTTTCCGTTCTAGCGGGAAACGCATTGATTTTCCGGGCTTTTTGCGCGCTTATGTGGAAGGTTCCGATGACCCGAATGCGGCGCTGGAAGACCAGGAGGTGATTTTGCCGGCGCTGAAGGTGGGGGATAAGCCTAATTGCAAGGATGTAGAGGCTGTGGGACACGAAACTCAACCTCCCGCCCGCTACACGGAGGCTTCTCTGGTGAAGATGTTGGAAAGTGAGGGTGTGGGCCGTCCGAGTACCTATGCGAGTATTATCGGTACAATTGTCGATCGAGGATACGCGAAATTAATAGCTAACGCGCTAATTCCGACCTTCACCGCTTTCGCCGTCACGACTTTATTAGAAACACATTTCCCCGACTTAGTAGACACGGGTTTTACTTCCCGCATGGAACAAACCCTCGATGAAATTGCCACCGGCGAGGCGAAATGGCTGCCGTATTTGCAAAAGTTTTATACAGGGGAAACGGGACTCGCAACCCAAGTTAAGGAACAGGAAAGTCAGATTGACGCGAAAGTTGCTCGAACTGTGGTATTGGAGAATATCACGGCAAAAGTTTGCATCGGTAAATACGGCGCTTACCTCGAATCTGAAAACGAAGAAGGCCAGGTGAAAGCATCGATTCCCCAGGATTTGACTCCGGCAGATTTAGACCCGGAAAAAGTGGAGTTTCTGTTAAAGCAAAAGACGGAAGGGCCAGAAAAATTAGGTCTGCACCCGGACACTGGGGAACCGATTTATGTGCTGATTGGCAATTACGGCCCCTATGTTCAGTTGGGGGATGTTTCGGAAACGAACAAGAAACCGAAGCGTTCTTCTTTACCGAAGGGGACGGATAAGGATAGTGTGACGGTTGATATGGCGGTGAGTTTGTTGACTCTACCTCGGTTGTTGGGCACTCACCCGGATACGGGGGCGAAGGTGCAGGCTAATTTGGGGATGTACGGCCCTTATGTGGTACACGACCAGGGTAAGGTTGGTAAGGATTATCGATCGATCAAGGTTCCTGATGATGTTTTGACTATAACGCTCGATCGGGCTTTAGAGTTATTATCGCAACCGAAAGCCGTGCGCGGCAGCAAATCAACGACACCATTGAAGGAATTGGGCGCGCATCCAGAATCGGGAGAGCTCATCAATGTTTACGACGGCCGCTACGGCCCCTACGTCAAACATGGGGATATCAATGCTTCTTTGGCTAAGGATGAATCTTTGGAGAATTTCACCTTACAAAAAGCATTGGATTTGTTAGCAGCGAAGGAAGCTGCGGGCGGCGGAAAATCTAGCAAGTCGAAGAAGTCAACTAAGACTACTGCGGCGAAGTCGGAAACTGCGGCGAAGAAAACGACTACTGCGAAGAAAACCACTGCGGCGAAATCGGAAACTGCGGCGAAGAAAACTACTGCGGCAAAGTCGGAAACCGCTGCGAAGAAAACCACTGCTAAGAAGGCGACGACTGCTACGGCGAGTAAGAAGAAAACAGAGTGAAATTAGTAAGGAGACGTTGAAATTAGTAAGGACACAGCAGTGCTGTGTCCCTACAAAACTCACGGATTTCTTTTGGATGATGCGTTATCGAAGAAATAGAAACTTTTTGGCTGCTGTATTGCACGAGCAAAATAAAAGGATGGAGAGATTTCAGGGTGAAGATTCCAAAAGATGCGGTCATCCCAGACGATAAGATAACTGGTTATCTGCTGGTACACAAAGCCAGAAATGATAAGTCAAAATTCTTGGCACGGGCTGGATTTACCTCAGAAAACCCAGAAGCGCTGAAAGCAGCCATCCAGTCAGTTGTGGGAGTAGGTGAGGCGATTGAAGAGAGGAATAACGAGTATGGAATCTTTTATCGAGTTGTAGGAGAACTCGTTGGTACAAATGGTATAAACCTATCTGTCGTTACAATTTGGCTGCAACGACGGATTGATGGAAAATTTCAGTTTGTGACGCTACAACCTTTTAAGGAGAATTAAGATGATTCTAAAGCTATATCAGGAAGTTGCTTTAACTCGTGACTTACCAGAATATCAACTCAGAGCAGGAGATATTGCCACATTGGTTGATTTTGTTCCTCATCCTAGTGGTGGTGAAGAAGGCTGTCTGTTGGAAGTATTTAATGCTGTTGGTGAGTCTCTTACAGTTATAGCCGTCCCTATCTCTACTGTAGAAGTTCTCCGCCCTGATGAAATCTTAACTGTTCGTTCTTTGGCAACAGCAGGTTAATATTGATTCACATCCAGGTTGTAGAAACCGTGGCATCGGAACATTTTGTTTTAATGATATGATCAAGACTATCCATGTAGTAATTCGAGTAATTGAATCACCATGATATCTGAACTTATGGTACAACCTTCTTACTGGATAGATAGCGAGATTTCGATGCAGAAAGTCAGAAATCTTTACTTATTCAAATTTACGGAAAACCTGCAAGCCAGATTGGAAGAATTAGCCGAGAGAAAAAAGGCTAATCTTTTAACTTCAGAAGAGGTTGTAGAATTAGCAAGTTTACTCGAACTCGATCGAATTTTTACCTTAATTAACGCTAAAGTTATAGCAGCCTCATGTCATTTAGACACTTAATTAATTAGCAGTGCCAATCAAAAATAGGTTAAGGCTTGACAGGCAGTGGAACAGAATACCCCTCTCCTAATATATGTGCGACAAACTTAGTTCGAGCGTAGAAAGCACGAGAGGTGCTGCCATGCCCTTGCCCCTTAGTTCTTGGCTGCACAAGTTTGCCCATTTTTCCACTAAGACTTGAAAACCCTTGAGTTATAATTGTTTCCCGAACAAGGTTGTAGTCTGCTTTCACTTGCTCGTAAATTGTAGGATTATCAAGATCGAAGGAAGCTACTGAATGCACAAAAGAACAATTATCTGCTTGGCTCTCAAATACCCGTGCAACAACAACCATTTTCTGTAGTTTGTTGAAGAGATGGCTTTCCTCAAATTCTTTGTTTTCCACCTCTACTGGATCTATCATCGTGATTGCCATCGTTTCTTTGACTCTGAGTTCTCCTGTTCGTTTACGTATTAGTGGAACTAGCTTTAGCTCCCAACTACCAAAATTAGGCGATCGAGATGAGTTAAGGGCTAATCCCAAGTAGCGTTCAATTGTATGCCCAGCCCAACCCTTGTTTTTCTTATCTTCTTTACTCCAAACCGTTATACGGTATTGATCTGCTAGTTGTCGAAGATCTTGACCTACCAATGTAGTGAGTCTTGTAATTGCCTCTACTCTCTCCATAGATAACCTTACTTAAATGCCACTGGTAACTCTACTTGACTGGGATTAATTAAACCGAAGTTATCCCCGGTCGGGGTACTTCCGGTTAAGCGTTTAATCGAGAGTTCAACATGACCCGCATCTGCTTCACAACCAATAAATTTTCGCCCTAATGATAAAGCTGCAACTCCAGTTGTGGAAGAACCGGAAAAAGGATCAAAAACTAGATCGTCTGGGTTTGTGCTTGCTCGAAGGCAACGCGCAACAAGTTCAATAGGTTTTTGTGTCGGATGCTTACCATAGAGTTTTTCATGTTTGCCAGGAGTAGACATTCGCCAAACATTCTTCATCTGTTTGTCGCCATTCTCAGCCTTCATTTCCTCATAATTGAATGTGTAACGTTCTTTTCCTTTACGTGCTTTTGTTGCCCATAGTATTAGTTCTGTTGAATGAGTGAAACAGCGGCACCCCAGATTTGGAGGTGGAGCAGGTTTTTCCCAAATAATGTCATTGAGAATACGAAAGCCAAGCTGCTGCATAGCAAATCCGACTGATGGATACACATGGAGAGTACCCGTTACCCAGATGGTACCAGTTGGTTTAAGAAGCCGATAACAAGCAGCCAACCATGCTTTGTTAAATTCATGGTCTAGTTCAACACCTTGACTGCGATCCCATTCCCCCTTGTTTACCTTGACCATACGACCAGCAACGCAGGTAATACCATCATTGGAAAGGTTGTAAGGCGGATCCGTCCAGATGCAGTCTACGCTTTCAGCAGGCAGCAAAGCCATGAGTTCCAAAGTATCGCCATGATAAAGGTGAGACAGTCCATCATGCGATCGCCAAACTAGCTCTGGCTTTACCTGTTCAAGTTGTACTTGTGAAGTCATAAGGCTTGTTTACTGCTTGGTTGATAGTCCAAAAGCACAATCTAGATTTTAGATTGGATTTGAAAGTTTATCACAAATTTCGATCGCCCAAGATCGATCGCACAAACCCACCCTATCCCTACCTCGCGTTGGTTTAAAATCTCCTCAGCCACCAAAAAG
Organism: Microcoleus sp. PH2017_09_SFU_O_A; assembly: GCF_020738625.1. NCBI lineage: Bacteria > Bacillati > Cyanobacteriota > Cyanophyceae > Oscillatoriales > Microcoleaceae > Microcoleus > Microcoleus sp. PH2017_09_SFU_O_A. Next base: position 28,793 of record NZ_JAEQCF010000017.1, on the reverse strand, counting down.
ACGATATGCGCGATCGACCAAACGAAAAAACTGCGGTAATCCAGAAATAGAAAGCATACTATACCGTAAATTGCCCACACTGGAAAATATTCATCGTTTTCTGGGTAAAAATTGACCCATATCTAAACCATGAACTATATTAAAGACATGGATGCAGCAGACATGATCTAATCATGACATCCCGTTACCCACGAGGGTCGAGGAATTCCGGTAAAGACGTTCTGAATACCAAGATTTATATTTTGGCGAAGGCTCATTAACGAGCCTTTGTTATTTTAGGGCTTCGGTTTTTATAGATCGAACTTTTAATAAAATTTGAATTAAGGGCGATCCTCTTCGAGGGCTTCGCTAACGCATATTTCGAGATTTCGATAGAGGGCGATCGCATATTTTTGGCAAACCATTATGCAGTAGTATTAATTTGTCTCTCTTTATTTGCAAATCTTTCATGCGGCGGGATTCCATATTCTACAAACTGTTCGGACAAGCGCCCACTTTGCTGTTCGATCTACTAGCGACAACTCCAGCAAATGCTGCCAATTATCGCTTTGACTCGGTTGCAGTCAAAGAACCTAAATTTGAAATTGACGGCGTATTTTTGCCCCCAGAATCTGAGGAACCGGGCATTGTCTATTTTTGTGAAGTTCAGTTTCAGAAAGACGAACAGCTTTACGAACGATTGTTTGGCGAATCGTTTTTATACTTTTACCGCAATCGCAGTCGTTATAGCGATTGGCAAGCTGTGGTAATTTATCCATCACGCAGTGCCGAACAAAGCGATGTTTATCCCTATCGAGCTTTGCTCAACAGCAATCAAGTGCATCGGGTGTGCTTGGATGAGTTGGGGGATATTCGCGCTTTGCCTTTAGGGATTGCGCTGATGGTGTTGACGACTGTCGGGGAGACTCAAGCACCAGCAGAAGCAAGATATTTGCTGAGCCGAGTGCAGCAAGAAGTTCCACCAGCAGCAGGTCGTGACATAATAGACCTATTAGCTACTATTTTGTCGTACAAATTTACATCGTTGAGTCGAGCTGAGGTGGAGTCGATGTTGGGAATTACATTACAGGAAACGAGATTCTATCAAGAAGCTAAGGCGGAAGGACGGCAGGAAGGACGGCAGGAAGGACGGCAGGAAGGACGGCAGGAAGGACGGCAGGCAGAAGCCTGTGCCCTGATTGTCCGACAATTAACCCGTCGGTTACGGCAAGAACTTTCTGAGGAAATGCGATCGCGCCTTGCCAATCTGCCCTTGCTAGTGCTCGAAGATTTGAGTGAGGCGCTGTTGGATTTTGCTACTATGGCGGATTTGCAGGCTTGGCTGGAGGTGCAGCAGTCGGAAAGATAAGAATTTAGCGAGTTATGAGGGCTTCAATAGCTGATGCACTTTACTCGCTAAATTTCGTCAGCATCATCTTGCTGTCGAATTGCTGACTCAATTTCATCTAGATAAGCTTCAGTATAAGCCCAAACATTTACTAAATCAGCAGCACTGAGATGGGGATAGCAATCTAGGATAAAAGCATCGGTAGCGCCGTCATTGCGATAGCTGGCGAGCAACCAAACGGGAATGCGAGTGTTGTTGTCAATACAAGCATCACCGCCGATCGCACCGGGAGTTTTTGCGATCGGGCGGCCGCTGTTTTTGAGACTCTGGGTTAAGATGCTGATGGCCTCAGCTTTGTCGATCGGCGTTAAGGCCAAAAGTTGTGCTTCTAATTCTGGGATTGTCATAGAATCTATTTGATTTATGAATGGCTCTGGACTTGAATTTTGTTATGAAATACTTGATTCTGTTGGCGGATGCCATCCAGCACTAACCCACTGACTCCTGACAGTAACAGCAATATTATTGTTGAGTTGTAGTGCTGTTACTGTTGCGCGACCGCAGTCTGTAAGTCCAATAATTTCTGTAGAGTCTTCACTCCAAGCAAAATATTGTGACCATTGTTGAGTGCGCGGATTAAACAACTTAACGCGCGTTTGCGTGACCGCATCTAATGCGTCAGTTTGGGTTCCTTTGTAATTATTGCACAGACTACAAGCCAGCCAGAGATTTTCTTCCTCGTCAGTACCGCCCGTCGCTTTAGGAATAATATGGTCAATTTCCAATATTCCCAGGACATACATTTGTAAACTGCGACAATAACCGCATCGATTTTGAGCTTGTGTGCGAACTCTGGCTCTAACTTGTTCAGAAATTGCCATTTTGATTATCCTTTTAATGGTTCGAGCAACCCGCGCCGCACAGCTTCATTTAAGGATTGAGCTTGTCGTAATAGTCTAGCTTCATAGATGTGGATTAATGCTTGCAATTCTTGATGTTCTACAGAGGTAATCGTACCGGACTGTTGGCGATCTAGCAATTCATTCAATCGTTGTTCTTGGACTGGTTGCAGCCGGAGTTGAGTCAGACTGATTACTTCAGAATCAGACAATTCTGATACTGGTTTAGTGGTTGGTAAAAGGAAAATTTCCAGAGTTTCTACTATAATCTCACTCACGCTGCGGTGGCGTTGCTGCGCTAGTAATTCTGCTTGGTGATAGACTTCATCTGGCAAATTCAGGGTGATTTGGGCGGTCATAGGTCGAATGGCTATGAAACGAATATTTATATTATGCCATATTTTACTATTTGATATTTTCCGGTGTATCTAAAATTGCGTCTGCCTCGTCATTTTCGCGGATAGCTATTTCAATTTCATCTGGAACAACTGCCGCATAAGCCCAGGCATTTGCTAAATCAGTAGCCGTTAGTGTGGGATAGTTATCTAAGAGTCGAGACTCGTTCATACCCAAACGACGAAAGCTCTCCAGCACCCAAACAGGAATGCGAGTCTGTCTGATACAAGCATCACCGCCACAGACACCGGGGGTTTTGCTAATTCCTTGCCAGGTGTTAGCTAAGTTTTGGGTTAATAATTGGATGATTTGAGCTTTCTCGGTTGGCGTTAAGGCCAAAAGTTGTGCTTCTAATTCTTTGATTGTCATAGAATCTATGGTGAAAAGTTTTTTCTTAACAGGTAGCATTAAGGCCCCCTTCAGATTCAATGTCGAACTTTTTCATTATAGCTCCACAATTAAAAATCTGCATATCTAATATAAATTATTCTCACCTCTACCTAGAGAAGTATCTTTTTCATTGCTGGCTTTCACCCCTCACAACCTCCAGCTTTTCTGCCGCGATAATAGCTGACTTGTTACTCAAAAATTAACGTTGATTTAAAGTTTGATTTAGATAAAACTGGTATACAATTCAATTGTTTGCTTGTGAAATATGGAGTAAACATAAATTACGCACTCCGACAAAGAAACCGGGTTTTTCCCCGAATCTGCGGGTTGCAATCAAGTATTTTTGTAAAAAACCCGGTTTCTCGGCCTCGATCGCACTTCAAAACAAAGTTAACCAAAAAACAAACAAAACTCAGGATTGAAAAACTTATGATGCTAGCAACGACCGAAATCCCCCAATTAAAGCCGCTTTCCGACTCAGAACTAGGCAAAATTAACGCTTACTGGCGATCGGCAAATTACCTTTCCGTCGGACAAATCTATCTCCTCGACAATCCCCTACTCAAAGAACCCCTCAAACTCGAACACGTCAAACCCAGACTCCTTGGACATTGGGGCACCACTCCAGGCCTCAACTTCATCTACGTTCACCTCAACCGAGTCATCAAAGCCCAAGACTTAAACGCCATATACATCGCAGGCCCAGGACACGGCGGGCCGGGCTTGGTGGCTAACACCTATCTCGAAGGAACTTATACCGAATATTACTCGAACATTTCCCAAGATGAAGAGGGAATTCAACGGCTGTTCAAACAGTTTTCGTTTCCCGGCGGTATCCCCAGCCACGTCGCGCCGGAAACTCCGGGTTCGATTCACGAAGGCGGCGAACTTGGCTACGCCCTTGTCCACGCTTACGGGGCGGCCTTCGATAACCCCGATTTAATCGTGGCGGCGGTTGTCGGCGATGGGGAAGCAGAAACCGGCCCGCTGGCTGCTAGCTGGCATTCTAACAAGTTTCTCAACCCGGTTCGGGATGGGGCTGTGTTGCCGATTTTGCACTTGAATGGCTACAAAATTGCGAATCCTACCGTGTTGGCCCGCATTCCCCGCGAGGAATTAGAGAGTTTGATGGTCGGTTATGGCTACAAACCTTATTGGGTCGAAGGTTCAGACCCGGAAACGATGCACCAGTTGATGGCTGCAACGATGGATACGGCGATCGGCGAAATTAAGTCGATTCAGGAGGAAGCGCGCACGAAGGGCTATTCCGATCGCCCTCAGTGGCCGATGATTGTACTTAAAAGTCCCAAGGGTTGGACTGGGCCGAAGGAGGTTGACGGTAAGCAAACTGAGGGATCGTGGCGATCGCACCAAGTTCCATTAGCAGAAATGGCTTCTAAGCCTGGCCACGTCCAACTCCTGGAAGATTGGATGAAAAGCTACAAGCCCGAAGAACTGTTTGACGATAAGGGTAAACTGATTGCGGAATTGGCGGAACTTGCACCGAAGGGCGATCGACGGATGGGGGCAAATCCGCACGCTAATGGCGGTCTGCTGCTGCGAGACTTGAAAATGCCAGAATTTGCAGACTACGCCGTAGACGTGCAAAAACCGGGGACTGTGATGGCAGAAGCAACCCGCGTTTCCGGCCGCTTTCTGCGGGATGTGATGAAACTCAATCAGGAAAACCAAAATTTCCGCATTGTCGGGCCGGATGAAACTGCTTCAAACCGCCTCGATCCGGTGTTTGAAGCGACTGGCCGCGCGTGGACTGGTAGTATTTTACCGGAGGATGACGAGCACCTGTCTGCCGACGGCCGCGTGATGGAAGTCCTCAGCGAACATCTCTGTCAGGGTTGGCTGGAAGGCTATTTGCTAACAGGAAGACACGGATTTTTCTCCTGTTACGAAGCGTTTATTCACATCATTGACTCGATGTTCAACCAACACGCTAAATGGTTGAAAACTACTCGCGAGATTCCTTGGCGGAGACCGATCGCATCTCTCAACTACCTGCTAACTTCTCACGTTTGGCGGCAAGACCACAACGGTTTTTCGCACCAAGATCCGGGTTTTATCGACCACGTAATTAACAAGAAATCGGAGGTGGTGCGGATTTATTTGCCGCCCGATGCGAACACTTTGCTGTCAGTAACTGACCACTGTCTCCGTAGTCGCAATTATGTCAACGTGATTATTGCTGGGAAGCAGCCAGCTTTGCAATATTTGGACATGGATGCTGCGATTAAACACTGTACGGCGGGCCTCGGGATTTGGGAGTGGGCTAGCAATGATAAAGGTGGCGAACCGGATGTGGTAATGGCTTGTGCGGGTGATGTTCCAACCCTGGAAACTTTGGCGGCTGTTGACATTCTGCGCCGAGATTATCCTGAGTTAAAAGTGCGGGTGGTGAATGTGGTGGATTTGATGACGCTTCAGCCTTCGACAGAACATCCTCACGGTTTGTCTGACAAGGATTTTGATGCTTTGTTTACGAAGGATAAGCCTGTAATTTTTGCTTTTCACGGCTATCCTTGGCTGATTCACCGATTGACTTATCGCCGCAAAAATCACCCGAATATTCATGTTCGCGGTTACAAGGAAGAGGGAACAACTACCACGCCGTTTGATATGGTGGTGATGAACGATCTCGATCGCTTCCATTTAGTTGGTGATGTAATTGACCGCGTTCCGAAACTGAGTTATGCTGCGGCTTATGGGAAACAGGCGCTGCGGGACAAGCTGATCGAACACAGGCAATATATCACTAAACACGGCGACGATATGCCGGAAATCCGCGATTGGAAGTGGCCGCATGGTGGTGCTGTTGCGTCTGAAATGCCGAAGGAAACTAAGGATCCGACGGTGACGGGAGATCAGGGTGTGCGATCGGGTGCACCGGGTTAGGCGCGGCTTCTCTTTATCTGCGTGAATCCGCGTTAATCTATTGTCATCTGCGGTTGCAAAATTCTCTTTTTTTAACCGCAGATACAGGCAGATGAACACAGATTAACGCAGATGAGTTAGATTAATTCAAAAGGATAAGTAATGCTGAAAGAAATAGAAATCCAAAATTTTAGGTGTTTTGAGCAAATCAAAATTTCTGGGTTTGAAAGAGTCAATTTAATCGGCGGCAAAAACAATGCTGGCAAAACAGCTTTGCTAGAAGCATTTTTTCTCAATATTGCTCCACACGCTAGCAGTCTAGCAATCCTAAAAGAGTTAAGAAGAGAGTCATCAAAAGCTGTACAAGCTATGCCAGATAGAGCCTGGGATAACTTATTTTACGCACTAAAAAAAGATACATCTATAGTAATTATTGGAAAAGACTACAACAACACGGATCGAGTAGAAATTAAATTAGAAATTAATTCAGTTAAATCTAGTATAGTTATTGAGTTTATGAGGAACGAAAATCGATCTGCCTTGTCATCAAAAAAGGTTCCTGCGACACATTTAATGAGTTATGATACTTCTACTACTGGCAAAGTACCAATCATTCCATCGTTTACCAGGATTTCAGGGAGAGAACTCACAGTAGCATACGATAACGCGCGTTTGAATGAAAAAGATAGCGAAGTTTTAAAAGCTTTTCAAATTATCGACCCTGCAATCGAATCAGTAGAGAGTTTTTATATTGGGGAACCAACGCTATACTTGAGAAGAAAAGGCGAAAAGCGTTTGCCTCTATCATTGTTTGGAGATGCCATGAACCGAGTTGCAGACATTATTCTTAAACTGGTAAACAGCGAACATAAAATATTGCTCATTGATGAAATAGAGAATGGCATACACTATACAAACCAGCGAGAGTTTTGGAGAATGTTGTTTCGATTAGCGGTTGAACTGGATACCCAGATTTTTGCGACAACTCACAGTTTAGAGATGCTTCAAGCATTTGCTGATGTTGGCTTGGAACCTAATCAAGAATGCAGCAGCGCCTATTTTGAACTAGCAAGGAAACTCAAAACAAATCAAATAATCGGAAGTCGGCTCGATTTGGAAACTTTGAATTACGCACTAGAGCATAAAGAAGGAGTGAGAGGTGAGTAATATTGTCATAGTAGAAAGTAAAAATGATAAAATTTTCATGCAGGCAATGGTTGAAAAACTAAACTGCGATATCCAGGTAGAAAAGCCTATTTATATAGATGATTATCAAAGTTTGGAAGGCTTGAGCGAAACAGAGTTAATCAAAGCTTTAAAAAATTTAATCAGAAAGATTGACCGAAAAGATATCGAAAAGATTGGAATTATTATCGATATTGATAATGATTCAGAGCAAGAACGGCTAAAATTCGTAGATAGATGTATACAACAAGTGTTTGAAGCTGAAAGCTTGTCAAGCACTAAACAATTTATCGATATTTGTACAACAGATCATGGAACAAATGCAAAATTGGCTTGCTATTTTACAAATGTTGGAGGTAAAGGTGAACTGGAAACGCTTTTAAAGGCAATAAAAGCTAAAGATTCGACCTATGCTGATTGTTTGGATAGCTGGAAAACTTGCCTAGAAAACCAGGGAAAGAAAATCAACCAGAAAGAGTTTGATAAATTCTGGGTTAGCAACTATATTAGATTTGATACTTGCTCAAATAAGGAACAGAAACAAGCTGGAAGGAAATGCAGTATGTCTGAGTTTGATTATGTTATGGAACACAAAAAAGATATTTGGGATTGGGATAATTCTGCTCTTGATGATTTGAAAGATTTTTTTAGGCTTTTTTGTTAAAATGAGAAAACAAATGAAATCGGCGGTTGAAATAATCGGCGGTTGAAACCGCTACTACACGAACGAAGTCCGCCTACGCGGACTGAAGAACAAACCTAGGAATTTATGAGCTTAAAAATCTACTTTCTGCGCCACGGTGAAACAGTTTACAGCAAAAGTGGCGGTTTCTGCGGCGACCTCGATCCAGAATTGACAGCCGAAGGTTCTATGATGGCCGAACAATTTGGCGCAACTTACGCAAAATTGCCTTGGGATGCTGTTTATGTCAGCCCGATGAAGCGCACGATCGCAACTGCAACACCTTTGTGCGATGCTGTGGGGATTGAAATGCAGCTTCGCGACGGACTTAAGGAAATTAAGTACGGCAAGTGGGAAGGCGAAACGGTTGAATATGTTCGCGAAAAATATGCTGAAGATTACATGAATTGGTTGACGGAACCGGCTTGGAATGCACCGACTGAGGGGGAAACTTCTGTGCAGATTTCTAGTAGAGCTTCCTTAGTTATTGCAGAAATTCAGGAAAAATACAAGAGCGGAAATGTTTTGGTGGTTTCCCACAAGGCGACTATTCGGATTATTCTGTGCGGTTTGTTGGGGATTGATTTGGGAAGTTATCGCAATCGCATTGCTGCTTTAGCCGCTTCTATTAGTATAGTTAAGTTTGATGTGCGCGGGCCGATGCTGGAGGTTTTGGGCGATCGATCGCACTTGGATGAAAACCTCCGCAATTTACCCGGTACTTAGAAAAGGTGTGCAGTCCCCACCTAGATTCTAAATCGCGCCAATGTAAGACAATCCTAAAATCGTACCTGCGCCCAAAATATGACCAAAGCAGGTGGTTCCCAAGACTGCACCCAAACCAAAACCGCCGAACATATTCGCTGAAGGCATTGCCCCACCTGTGCTCTGATGCTGGATTGTTAATTTGCCGAAAGCAATGGCTAGAATATTGCAGACAATCATAATCAGCCCAATGGTGGGGCTCCATTCTACGGTACGAGGGGCAACGGTTAATAAAATTGTTGTCAACATGGCGATCGGCTCCTTAAACTTTAATCAATGAAAATCTGATGACGAAGATATATCAAATAACCGTAACGCTTGACTACAGATTGCATTAATACTTAACATTTTGATAAATTCCTTAATAAAGTCGTCATTAGTGAATAGCTAACAATCAATACGGGTAGCCAGAAACCGCGTTTTTGAGCAAAATACACAGGTTCCAACCAGCAGAAAAGGTAAAAACGCGGTTTCTGAAGTTGAAGTGAGTAAGTCCTAAATTACCAATTCCCAATTACCAATTACCAATTACCTGTTTGCCCAATGCCCAATGCCCAATGCCCAATGCCCAATGCCCAATGCCCAATGCCCAATTACCATGAAAATCTTAGTTTTAAATGCAGGTTCTAGCAGTCAAAAAAGCTGCTTTTACGAACTAAATGACACGCTTCCCGATCGCCCGCCACAACCTCTATGGGAAGCAAAAATAGACTGGACTCACCGCGAAGGTGCGGGGGAGTTGCAAGTCAGAACTGCTGCTGGCCATAGATTTGAGGAAGAAATTGCCTCGGATTCTCGCGCTGGGGCGATCGCTCGAATGCTAGAGACTCTGTGGCAGGGTGAAACTCAAGTTATTAACAGTTTAAGCGAGATTGATATTGTCGGTCATCGCGTGGTTCACGGCGGGGAAAACTATCAGCAAAGTACGCTGATTTCGCCGGAAGTCAAACAGGAAATTGCCCGTTTATCTGAGTTTGCTCCCGTCCACAATCCGATTAACTTGGAAGGTATCGAAGCCGTTGAAAAAATCCTCAAAAATGTGCCGCAAGTCGCAGTTTTTGATACAGCTTTTCACTCACAGTTACCGCCCGCAGCTTTTGTGTATCCGGGCCCCTACGAATGGCTGGAAGAGGGGATTCGCCGCTACGGTTTCCACGGCATTAGCCATCAATATTGCGCTCGCAGGGCTGCCGAAATTCTGAACCGCGATTCTGCCGATTTGCGGCTGATTAGCTGTCATTTGGGCAACGGATGCTCTCTGGCGGCGGTTCGCGACGGCCTGAGTGTTGACACTACGATGGGTTTTACTCCTTTGGATGGTTTGATGATGGGGAGTCGATCGGGTGCGATCGATCCTGGTATCATAATTCATCTGTTAAGGCGATCGCACTTTACTGCTGAGGAACTCGATAATATTCTGAATCGAAATTCTGGTTTGAAGGGGATTTCTGGGGTTTCTAGCGATATGCGGCTGGTTGCGGAGGCGATCGCAAATGGCAATTCTCGGGCTCAACTTGCATTGGATATTTACATCCACCGTTTGCGCGCCGGAATTGGGGCGATGTTGGCGAGTTTGGGAGGGTTGGATGCTTTGATTTTTACGGCTGGTGTTGGGGAAAATTCGGCTGCTGTCAGGGCTGCTGTGTGCGAGGTTTTTGGGTTTATTGGGTTAAGGTTGGATGGGGAGAAGAATTTGAATTCGCCAATTGATGATGATGTTGCGGCGGTTGATTCTGCGGTGCGGGTTTTGGTGATTCATACTCAGGAAGATTGGGAGATTGCGCGGGAATGCTGGGATATTTCTCGTAGATAATTCGGGATTTTTTCGGCGGTTGAGACGGCGGTTTTTTCGGCGGTTGAAACCGCGTCTACACATACGAAACCCGCCTCCGCGGGTTGAAGAGTGCGGGGTTTTTTCGGCGGTTGAGACGGCGGTTGAAACCGCGTCTACACATACGAAACCCGCCTCCGCGGGTTGAAGAGTGCGGAGTTTTGTGCCGAGTTTTGTGCATTTAGACTAGACTATGTACGTAGATTGACAAGCCCCATCGCCCTTCCAGCATCCACGACAACGAATATGAACGTCAACAATAAGCTCCAGACTATTTTAACTCAGTTGCGATCGCACTTCGAGCAACTCTACGGCGATCGGCTCACCCAAATGGTACTCTACGGTTCCCAAGCGCGGGGCGACGCAGATCCCGACTCAGATATTGATGTTTTGGTAGTTCTCAAAGGACAAGTCAATCCCGGCGAAGAAATCAAAAGAATTAGCCATATTCGGGCTGACTTGTCTCTCCAAAATGATGAAGTGATTAGCTGTTTGTTTATGGATGAAAATCGGTTTTTGCACTACAACGGGCCTTTGTTGAGGAACATTCGTAAAGAGGGAATAGTTTTATGAAACCCGAACAATTTGTCGAATTAGCTCAAAATCTGATTCGATCCCTACTGAATTGCCCCAGAGAATTCGGCGATTGCGATCGCATCTATACAAACGAAGTTCCCGCAACGCGAGACTGAGAAATTATGCGGATATTATAAGTCGGACTCAGTATTGTGCTACATCCGGCTAAATAATAATACCCTCGCCGCGCAATCCCCGCCACCAGATATGGACGAACAACGAATCCAAGCTTATCTCAATTTGATTCAATCGCTAGTGAATTGCCCCAGCGGGGAAAGAAACCAAATTTTGCAGGCAAACCCCGAGTTAGTTGATGCGGGGTTGGTGCAGGTAACGCAATGGCTGGCAGAAATTAAACGCGAGGAAGGCAATGAGAATGAAGCAGATTTTTTAATGAATTGGGCAAGCTATCTCATATTAAAATTGCCCTCTTTTAATGATCAGTTAGAATTTTTGAAGCAAGTATTGCAGGTAACGGCAGAAAGTACGGCAAAAAGTACGGCAGAAAGTGGCGACTATCGTAATGTAATCTATCCCCTGCTGCGGGATAATCTCAACTTAATTAATGATAATTTTGCTGTAGTTTTCCGAAATTGGGCGAAGCAAACTTTGCAAAACTTAGATAGGAAACAAGACTGCATTTTTATAATATTACTTGTTGTCCAGTTTAGTAATGCAATCTGGCAATTTTCCTTAAACAGAGAGAGTAATTTGGAAATTGCCATTGCAGGTTATGAAGTTGCCCTGACTGTTTTTAACCGTCAAGAATATACAGAGGATTGGGCAATGACTCAATATAATTTGGCGGTTGCCTATTTTGACAGAATTAGAGGGGAAAAAGTCGATAATCTTGAAAGGGCGATCGAGTTTTCTCAAGCAGCTTTAGAAGTTAGCACCCGTGAGGCATTTCCCAGCGAATGGGCAGGTATTCAAAATATTTTGTCGAATGTCTACAGCAACAGAATCAGAGGCGAAAAAGCTGAGAATCTCGAACTGGCGATCGCCACTTCAGAAGCAGCTTTGTCCGTTTATACCCGCGAGGCATTTCTGTTTGAATGGGCAATGAGTAAAAATAATTTGGGGCTTGCCTACTGTAGTAGAATCAGAGGCGAAAAAGCTGAGAATCTCGAAATGGCGATCGCCGCTTCACAAGCAGCTTTGTCCGTTTACACCCGCGAGGCATTTCCGTTTGAATGGGCAACCAGTAAAAATAATTTGGGGCTTGCCTACAGCAAAAGAATCAGAGGCGAAAAAGCTGAGAATCTCGAACTGGCTATCGCTGCTTTTGACGAATTATTAGAAGTTTATACCTCTGAGGAATTTCCATTTGATTGGGCAAGGACTCAAAATAATTTGGGGGCTGCCTACAGCGACAGAATCCGAGGCCAAAAAGCCGATAATCTCGAACTCACGATCGCCGCTTATCAAGCATCATTATCAGTTTATACCCGTGAGGCATTTCCCTTTGAATGGGCCCGGAGTCAAAATAATTTGGGGCTTGCCTACCGCAACAGAATTCGAGGTGAAAAAGCCGATAATCTCGAAATCGCAATCGTTGCTTCTCAAGCATCATTATCAGTTTACACCCGCGAGGCATTTCCTATAGATAATATTGTAAGCCTATCTAATCTCGGACTTGCTTACTGGGATAATTCCCAACTACCAGAAGCTTACAATACCTTTAAATCCGCCATTAATACAGTAGAATTAATGCGGAGTGAAATTATTATCGGTGGCGAAGCAGACAGACAGAAATTAGCCGAAGAATGGGATATGCTTTATCATAATATGGTAGCAGTTTGCCTGGAAATGGAAAACAACACTGTCGCCCTAGAATACCTCGAACGCAGCAAAACCAGAAACCTAGTAGAATTGTTTCACAAGGCCCGCAGCCTCCCGGAAAATGTGCAGCAGATTAGTTTTCAGGAAATTCGCAGTCTGTTAGGTGAAGATGAGGCAATTTTGGAATGGTACATCACCTCTAACGGTTTTAAAGTTTTCATTATTACCCGCGACTCCACCCAACCTGATGTCTGGCAATCTTCCGATACAGACTCAGAAGCATTAGTGGAGTTTATGAATGAATATATCGGTGACTATATCAATCAACCTGAAAACTGGAGAAATCAGCTAAAAACCCGCCTGGAAAAATTAGCTAAAATCTTGCATTTCGATGAAATAATCTCTCGCCTCCCAGAAAAATGCCAAAAATTAATATTAGTTCCCTTCCGATATTTGCACTTGTTACCGCTTCACGCATTAACCAGCCGAAGACTAAGACAAAATATAGAAGAAACTGGATGTCTCCTCGATCTTTTCCCTGGCGGCGTGAGATATACTCCCAGTTGTCAGCTATTACAATTATCTCAGCGGGTAAATCCGACTGGGGAAGAGTCATCACCCACAAGATTGTTTGCCATTCAAAACCCGACAGAAGATTTAGACTTCACCGACATCGAAGTTGAAGCAATTGCCAAATCCTTTAATCCAGCGGAAGTTTTGATTCGGGAAAAGGCAAGTAAGACAGGATTGCAGCAACAGCTTGAAGCGTTGCAAAATGCCGAGATCGCCCACTTTTCCTGTCACGGCTTTTTCGACTTTAACAATCCTCGGAAATCAGCTTTAATCTTAGCTGGTGCGAAAAATGCCACCGATAACGTGGACTCCGAGAACAAAAGTTATATTCGTTCCCCTCAAGACAAATTGTGGGATATTGAAAAATGTCTGACGCTGGAAGAAATCTTTGATTTGCCCCTGAGTAAGTGCAGTTTAGTGACGCTTTCCGCCTGCGAAACTGGGTTAACGGATATTAGAGATAGCACAGATGAGTATATCGGATTGCCTAGCGGTTTTTTGTACGCCGGAACCACGAATGTGATTAGCACTTTGTGGGCTGTCAATGATGTATCTACGGCGATTTTGATGATTAAGTTTTATGAGATTTTCTTGTCTAAAACTCGCCCGCCTGTGGCTGTTGCTTTGCGGGAGTCTCAGTTGTGGCTGCGGAGTTTGACTGTTAAAAGTTTGCTAGAATGGGTGGAAGCGTCGCAGTTGCTGAGTCGCGAACACAAACAGAAAATTCAAGGCAAATACAGGCGCGGTTACAAACAGGATTATCAACCTTATGAGTCTCCCGTATACTGGGCGGCTTTCTGTGCAGTTGGGCAATAATATAAACTGTCTTTTCATGGGGTGGGGGCGGGTTTATTAGTTGGTTGGTTTTGAGTCATAAATTTCTGCGAACCCGCCCCTACAAAATTGTTGAAATTGGGAATTTAATCTTGTATGAAACAGATATAATTGCTGTAGGGGCGGGTTCGCGACTATCTGTGAAACCACACCGTAAATCCCAAAAACCCGCCCCGGCTAACTACAATACAATCAAAGGAGAAATTGGCAATGACAGATGAAGAATTTATTTCTGGTTTCCTAGCAGTCTTTGAAACTAAACCCGAAGTATTTGAACAAGTCGGGGCGGTTGAGGATTTAGCAAATCTCAGCAATACAATATCCCAGATGGCTGATAAATCGAACAACGAAGTAGCTGATGCCATTGGCGATTGGTGTGCAAACTATCCTAAAATAACAGATGAAATCAATAAATTTGAGAGAAAACCAGAACCGCAACCCACCAAAAAAGAAGAGCAAGAACCAAGGCTATTAAACCGCTATCCAGAGTTACCCGAAAACCTCAAAAAACGCCTTCCCAATTCACAGCCCCCGCGCCAATAATATGAGCGACAAAATTTCTGCCCCCAATGTTTATCTATACGCTTTCCAACTGCACGATGACAGTCAGGGCCGCCATAATCCTCTCTGGAAACACTGCGACAACATCCTCGCCAACTTCACCGATAAAAAGCTGACACCAAATCTAGTTTTTCCGCCAAATTCTCACAGCTACCGCGAGGATTTACTGCCAAATGTCGCACTAAAATTCAACAGCAATCAACCCATAGAAGGTTTTGCCCAACCGCTACAAATTCAAGACAGCTATGCTTTATGCTTAAATATAGGTTGCCCGGAAGACGGCACCGCTAATAATTTAGGTGTCGATTTCATCCAGAAATTCAACCCCAATCGAGTCTTACTTATCAACGGCGACGACAACTTTTTAGGTCAAACTCTCCTAATTACCACCGGGCTTCCCGAAAACTCTTCAGATAATTTAGATTCCCTCAAACCCCTCGCCGATGAATGTCGCAATGCTTTATTCCAAGGCGACTCGCCACCTGTATTTTATCGTTCAGGTAAATTATTTGGTAGTCCGATTTTTGAATACGGTTCAATTGCCGATATAGCAAATTACCGCCATTTGCTTGTCTGGCTGCTGGCTGACAAACAAACCGACAAGGATTTTAACACTTGCCAAGAAGAAATATTTGACCTACTATTTTACCGCAACAAAATCATCAAAGTTTTTCAAGACAGCCGCCTGATTTACCGCGAACTCGATCGCGAATACCGCATTATTGAGAAAAATGTGGAGATATTGCAGGCTCAATTTTCCAGAGGAACCGTCTTAACTGCCGCCCAATTGCAGGAATTTCAGGAACAGCTAAAGCAACTCTTCAGTAAAGCTGTAACTTATACTTGTCTGCTGCGGAAACTCGAAGATTATGACAATACAATCGTCCTAAATCTTAACAATTACATTGACATTTTGCAAACAATTTGTGATATAATAGGAATCGATAAGGAAGAACTATCTATATTAAATCACTTCAGTAGAAAAAGTGCTCTTTATATGCGATCGCAAATAGCCGGAGACTTAGGATATTTCCGCCACGGCACCAACTTAATCGACCAGGCGATCGCCTCAATACGCGGCATAGTAGAAATAGAACAAGCTAGGAGCGATCGCACCAATCAACTCGCACTCCGCAACAGCGAGGACAAAGAGAAAGATCGGGACGATCGCCTAGAGAGCACAGTACAGGCGATCGGCGTAGGTTTAGCAGCCGGAGGCATCGCCGCATCCAGCGGTACAGACAAACTCTTCGAGACAGTGCAAAACCATCACATCCCAGTTGTAATGCACCTGCATCCCTTTGCATTCTCCTTTTTGTTGAGTTGCGCGATCGCCCTTTTCGCAGCCGGCATCACCTGGTGGCGCACCAAACCGAAAAAATAGGTCAAAAGGGCGATCGACCTTTCCCAAAAAATCATCGATCTCAAATCCGCTTAGATCCGAATGATAGCGCAGTGCGATCGACAATAAGCGCGATCGACAACAAGCGCGATCGCCCCACCCAACACTCCCACCTCTTGCTGGCGAACATACCTACCAGCCAAAATTTCAATAACTATTAAGAAATATCACATTTTTCGCCAGTTTTTGCAAAGGTGACTTATAGTTTATTTTTCACGCAATTAAAACTATAATTATGAATTTAACAAATTCTCGTTATCAGAAATTAGCGCCATATTTAATATTTCTATTTATAGTCACTGTCTTTTTTGCGATCGCCTCAGTATTTCCTTACCAAATAGAGTTCGATCCAATCCCTCAAATCAAAGGAATCAACCAGTGGTTAAGCGGAGGATCTAGTTTGATCAACTCAGTTGTCACAGTAAATCAAAAAGATATCTCTCAAGATATACAAACCTGGATAGTCTGGCACGCTCCCGGCGTCACCTTCGCATTTTTACCTTTAATCGCCCTCGGATTGCCTTTAGGAATCGCAGTCAGAACAACCGCATACTTTTTGTTTGTTTCAGGCGGTCTGGGGTGGATAAAGGTAATAGATACTCTCACCTCTGACCAGAAAATCAAAATAATTATAGCTGTCCTGTTATCTATCTATTATATAGAAATTGGCTCATTATTGGTTTGTACAGCAGGAGATGTGATTCCTTGGGCAGTCATGCCTTGGGTATTACTGTACGCAATGTATCTGTGCTCAATTTTAGACTCAGGGAATAAATTTGACAGTCGCTTTCTAGTTCATGCAGCTCTACTAGGTCTACTTTTAGGAGGAATTTACTGGTTAAAATACTCTGCTTTTTTAGTTTCTCTAGGAATGCTCGCCTATCTAGCTGTATTTTTATGGTTTTTCAGCAAACAATATACCTTAAAAAACCGTTTTATCCTGTTAGCAGTTTGTACGGTATTCACCCTTTTGCCAGTAATTGGTCTGAGCGCTATTCACCATGCACTTTCTGGAGTCAATAGTGCTATAGACCAATTTGAAGCTGCTATTCCTGTGGCATCGCCTTCTACAAGAGGAATGCGTTTTTTATTGAGTTTAATAGGAGCTCCAGGTTTAGGTCTATTCAATTCAGAAATTTTTACTCAAGGTAGGCTGTTGACGTTTACAAGCACTATTCTTAAACAGTTATTTACCTTAGATATTTCACGGAAAGCAGAAACTTTTAAAATATTTGTAGGTCTGGCAGGAACCTTAGCAGCTTTTTGGTTTGTTGCAGAGTCTGCTCGCAAAAATATATACAATAAAAAACTTATTATTCTTTGGGGCTGCATTACAACGATTCCTTTTATATTCATTGCATATATATCTTATAAAACTGGAATAAATCTATTAATGGCAGGCATCGGTCGTTACAGCAATCCTTTCTTTATACTTACTGTCTTCTTTGTGATTTCTTACTACATTTACTGGATTTCAAATCATGAAAAATCTATACTGTCAAAAATTGTCTGTTGTATTGGTATTCTTTGTATTGCTGCCCCCGCTCAATTATATAGTTGATTGGGCTGAGGCTATAATTTTGCGGAAAAATTACGTAACAACAGAGAATTTTCTCTATGTCGATATCTTGTCAAAAAAGAATGTTAAATCGGTAGTTACTCAGATAAAATCTGCCGTTAAATCACCTAAAGATGTTGTCGTTTTAACTAAAGATACCGATGAATTGCGTTTTGGTTCGTGGCTGGAAATGAGACACAGAATCCTCTCACTCCCAATAGTTGACGGTGAAGAAGCTAAGAGTAAAATTACAACAGCGCAAGATTTGAGAGTCATACTTGTTGTCTCCAATGCTTTGGATAAAAATGAAAATCAACTGGCGCTAGTCAAGCAGAGATTTGCCCAATCAACTGGATGGACTCGGCTACCCGAAAATCCAGATGCTGAGGTTTCTATTTGGTTTTCAGATTTGAAGGCTTGACTACCGATTACCAGTCACCACGGACTCCCAATCATCACAAAAGCCGACCAATAATAAGGATGCGACAACTTCAAATCTGCAAACCCTTGCAAAGATTGCGGCAACTCCACTCCCTCACCCCGACTCGAACCCCGTAACTTGCCGCCCTCCAAACGCACATCTCCCCGCAACATCGCAATTTGCGCTTCTCGCAGCGCCGCCGCCTTAATTGGGGCAATCTTCAAACGCTGATAAAACTCAGCCATCAATCCCAAAGTACCCTCATCCGAAACATACCACAAACTCCCCAAAGCCGTTTGCACCCCAGCTTGTAGCGCCAAACCCCCAAAACCCAACTCCGCACTGTCATCACCCACCGCAGTCCGACAAGCACTTAAAACTAATAGATTTACCTGCGGATTATTCAATCTCAAGTCACGCAATTGATTCAGTCTTAACCGACTATCCCACAACTGAATAAAAGAATTATTCGGCAGTCCCGGACGAAATTCGCCGTGAGTAGCTAAGTGAATAATCCCAAAAGGTCGGCTTTCATGCTGTTGCTTCAAATTATCGAAAGTGAAACCCTCATTCAGAAAACTAATTCCCGGCCATTCTCGCGAAATAGCCGCTATTTCCGCAGGAACCGCTGGTAAAGGATTCAATTCCGAAAATTGATCCGCACCCATTGCTAAAACTTCAGATTTCCTGATATCCACGTAGCGAGTATCTGTTAAATTAATGCTGGGCATCAGGCTGAGATTGTACTTTTCGATCAAAAATTGCTTTCCGTCGTGCAAAGCAGCAAAGGGCATACCTCTCAAACCGCGATCGACTACAAAGGAAATAGTATCTGTTTCGCACTTCTTCAAATTCTCCTCCAAAGGCTCAACCATCCACTTATAAAGCTGTTGGGCAGATGATAGATAACTCGTAGTATTACGTCTGGCTGGATTAGTAATCTCATTCCTGAACTCCTTTACAACTTTCAGCAATTCTTCCCGGTGCGCTTCCGGCACAGTTTTGTGAACTACTGCACCGCAAGAATCTACTAACATTAAATCTAATTTTTCCGATCGCGAAAACAGATAAATTAAGCTGGGTTTCGTTTTCGTTTCTGCGCCCACCGATACTAATTTTTTCTTGATGTCGTCTACCGATAGTAAATCCTTGCTGATGTTAAGACCGAAATATTCCTCGAATTCTTGACCAAAAGATTTCTCCAGCAGAGGTAAAGCTGCTGATAATTTCCCTGCATCCAAGTTCCTGCCGATGTCGCTGCGAAATGCTGCCTCAAAAACTGGTTCTCTGGGATTTCCAACGATGAAATTTCTGAGCCCTCTCGGAGATTGCATTCTTTCCGGCGGCATCCTTTCATCGGGTTTTCCTATATCTCGGGATATTCTGTTTTGATTCTGCCGCTGTTCGCGACTAAAGGGTTGGTTGGGCTCGGGAAAAACCCGGTTTCTATCTAATGGAAATCTATTGATTAGCGATGGTGGCAACGAATTTGGGTTATTGCGATCGATTGGATTATTATTAATTGGATTCTCGGGATTATTCGGATTAATTGGATTATTCGGATTAATTGGATTCTCGGGATTATTCGGATTAATTGGATTATTCGGATTAATTGGTTGGTTGGGATTATTCGGATTATTCGGATTAATTGGTTGGTTGGGATTAATTGGCTGGTTGGTAGTGACGATCGCACTATTGCCCTGAGTGTAAGAATTTATGAAAGATTGTCCCTCAGTAATCGTACCAGAATCATTGCTGGCGATCGCCCCAGCCGTCCCATTATTCCTCGCATTTCCCACCACAAAAGGTGTCGGCGGATTGACATCACCGCCGCCGTGGGCGATCCTCACTGTACCCGGTTGAGTGCCGCCAACAGTCGAGACACTCACAGGAGTACCGTTTTGGTCAAAAGTACCCGTCACCCGCACCAAACCCGGAGTCTGGATATTCACCGTACCGCCCGGAGCATTGATGGATGCAATGCTAATATCATTTTGAGCGTTAAGATTTACTCCAGAAGTGCGATCGACAACCACAGGATTAACATTTATTGCCCCGGTTCTGATTTGCCTTCCCGCTAAAATTTCCACAACTTCCGTAGCATTGATATTACCAGTAGTGACATTTCCCCTACGGCTAGTTAAATCAATTCCTACTCCCTGCAAATTACCCGCAGTCACATTTCCCACCGCATTTAAATTAATATTGCCCGTTGACAAAGTATTGCCGATCGCAATATTGCCACCGCTATTAACATCAACTGCACTTCCTTGCAAATTTCCCGCAGTAAAGTTAGTCGGTGTTCTCGAAACAATCCTTGTAGCAGGAGCATTTATCCCGATCGCGCTAATATTATTTCCAGCATTGAGAGTTACCGCCGACAGGGGATTAACTGGCTGTGTGGTAGGGCGAGTAATATTAACTGTCCCGGTTTGAATTTGCTGGCCCGCCGAAATCCCAACTTGTTCGGCAGCGGTGAGATTACCAGCGGTGACATTTCCGGTAGTGCTGTTAAGATTAATCCCAACTCCCTGCAAATTCCCGGCATTTAAATTGCCAAAAGCTGTCAAATCTACATTACCTGTAGCGTTGGTATTACCAGTGGTAACAGTTCCCGAATTGCTGGCAACATTAACTCCGATACCCTGCAAATTTCCTGAGTTTATTACATTTCCAGGAGCCCTGATATTGATATTTCCTGTTGATGCAGTATTAGTAGTTGTAATATTCCCCGTGGTGCTGGAAACATCCACTGCTCCCCCCTGCAAATTTCCGGCAGTTAAGTTGTTGGTTGCTCTCAAAGCAACGGTGGCAGTGGGAGCATTAACCGATGCTACATTAATATTAGTGTTCGCGTCCAGATTGACTGTGGGAGTAGTAGGATTAACTGGATTTGCTGCGATCGGATTAACAGTGATTGGCGCTGTAATGATTTGCTGTCCCGCTACAACTCTGACATCTCCCGTAGAGTCGATCGCACCCGTAGCGACATTTCCGGTGCGGCTGGTAGCTCCGACAGTCGAACCCGTGAGGTTCCCCACGTTTAAGTCCCCAGGAGCTGCCAAGGTGACATTCTCGGTTGCTGTAACGCTGGCAGGTGTAGTATTTGGGACGATTGTATTGGGATCGTTCAACACTCCCAGAGCGCCGGAGTTGCTGATAACATTAACTTGAGAACCCCGCAAATTCCCAAAATTGACATTGCCGAATGCTGTAAGTGCGATCGCCCCAGAATTCCCAGTGTCGATCGCGCGAGTTACTATATTGCCCCCAGTCGAATTCAGAGTAATATTGCCGTTGATATCAGCCGGAACGATGTCATTTGTCAAATTAATATTGTTAGCAGCCTGAATATTAATCGTCGAAGCAGACGTTAATCTGCCTCCAACTATCACAGCCCCTTCCCTGCTTTCGAGATTAATTTGACCGCCATTAATATTTCTAGTTACCACTTCTTGCGCCGCCGACAAAATCACAGGCCCGCCTGCGGAAATGTTGTCCACAGAAATCAAAGTTCTGCCACTCAAAATTGGCGTCGAAGTGAAAATACTATCATCATCTACACTGTCAGAAGAAATACTCACCGGATTTGCCAAACTTGCTACTCCCGCCCGGAGAATTAAGGCTGGACTGCTAGTTAAAATAGCAATATCTGGATCTGAAGTCGCATTTTCAGTCCGCAATCCAACATCCGGGCCGGTAATTGTAATATCCTCCGCAACAATGCTACCCCTCGCCTCGACTTTCAGCGAAACCCCAGTATAATCTCCCAATAAAACATCACCTTCGGAACTGATAATCGGGTCAAATAAACTGACAAAATTTCCCGGCCTTCCCGACAGATTCCGCACCAAAAAATTGCCCCTTGAAGCAAAGTGAGCATCCCCCGAAATTACACCGTTGCTGACTAAACTCAAATTGCCACCGCTTTGAAATTGCGGGGGAAGAGATAAGCCGCCGGTAGCGTTTAAGGTGAGAATGTCGATCGCGCGATCGGCCCTAATCTCTAAATTCCCCCCAGCCTTCGCCAAAAAAGGATTCTGCACGCGATCGCGAACCCGCACCGCATCCCGTGCCAGCAAATTCAAATCCCCCGCAGTTTGCAGCCTAGCCCCCGCTAACGTCAGATTTCCCGCCGCCGAAATAGTCGCACTTCCCGCATTCACCTGCGGAAGTACAGATATATTCCCAGCAGCGATCGCCACATCCCCAGAATTCACCTGCAAACCAGAGTCCACAAGCTGCACGCTACCATCAGCAGCAACAGCAACACCCGTCGCCTGATTTTGTGCAGAACCTGTCAGCAACTGCGGCAAAGAAACAGGATTTAAACTTTGTTGAGAATTACGCAAATTCTGGTCAGTTGGTATTTCCAAATTCAACAAAAGCCCCCGTTGACTGATCCGCAAAACATTCTCGCCCGGAACAGCAGCAACAGTAATTTGCCCGCCCGGTGCCGACAACTGCCCCGTACTCAAAACCGTACCGCCCAGCAAAGCCAAACTTTGGCCCGGAGTCACAGCCAAATTGCCAGCATTAACAATACTTCCCGGTTGATTCGCCCCAAAATAAAAAGCATTTGGCGCACCAACTAAGGCACTAAAATTATTTGTACCTGCCGCATTAAACCAATTAGAACCAAAACCCACATTATTAGCAGTAGTCGCAGTAAAAGCACCTGGCACATTCAAACTCGCGTTCGGGCCAAACACAATCCCCGCAGGATTAATTAAAAACAGATTAGAATTGCCACCCGTGACCGTAATTAAACCATTAATTAGCGAAGGGTTCCCACCAGCAATGCGAGCTAATATATTTTGAATAGCCGAATTAGTCAGAAAATTAGCAACTTGACCTTCATTCAAGCCGAACTGCCCAAAACTGTGAAAAAGATTCGCCCCGTCTCCCGACAAACTGCCACCGTTAATATCGTAGCGGTTACCATTGCGGATGACAGCAGTGCCAGTACCGTCAGCAGCAGGCACAACTGTTTGCGCCTGGGCGAAAGTATTAAAAATTAACAAAGAAAACGGACAAACAAATAGCCCGACCTTTTTAATCTTTAAGTTGACGTTTTTCATGGGCATCTACAGTCGATCGCAATTTCCCTCAATTATCGCACCCGCGAACAAAATAATCGTAAATAACAAATTAATTAACTCATGACAACTCCCACAATCAAAAGCTTGTACACAGACGGCGCTTGTTCCGGCAATCCAGGCCCCGGCGGTTGGGGTGCAGTCATCTGCTTCGCCGACGGCAAATGTCACGAACTCGGAGGTGCAGACCCTCAAACTACCAACAACCGCATGGAAATGCAGGCGGCCGTCGCTGCATTAGAATTTTTTGCCAATTCCGGTCAAACCGAACCAGTCACCGTTTACACCGACAGCGAATACGTTAAAAACGGCATCACCAAATGGATTCAAGGCTGGAAAAACAAAGGCTGGAAAACCTCAACAGGCAAAGATGTCGTCAACCAAGACCTTTGGCACCTGCTAGACAAGCTGAATTCCCGACAAATCAAGTGGGAACACGTCCGCGGCCACTCCGGCGACTTCTACAACGACAGATGCGATGAAATTGCCCGCAGCTTCTCTCACAATCGCACTCCCGCCCTGCAACAGCATCGACCAACAACAGATGAGTCTGGGTCATCGCCGCTAGACATTGAAAACCCAATTGTTTTGGAAGAAACGGACACAACTGGTAACAAAACGATAGAATCCTATGTCATAACTTCTGACCTTCCGATCTCCAACTCTACCATGATGGATTCAACTGCCGATACCCTGGAGAACTTACCCCGCGAGGTGAGGGTTCAGGAACTCCGCAACCTGATCGAGACGTTGCACATAGCTGACGAAGTTGCCACCAAAGGCTACTTGATTACCAGTTCTGAACTGGCTGATTTGATGGATGTAAATGCCAGCGCTGTCACCAGCCGCGGAGACAACTGGGTTTGGCGCAACTGGGTAGTTTCTCGCGTGCGCCGCGAGGGCAACCAAATTCTCTGGCAATTAGAGCGCATCGACCACGTTAGTACGACTGATTAATCATCAGTCATAAGTCCTCAGTCAGATTGTGACAAAGGCCTTCTGACTGCTGCAATATCTAGGACTAATTGCAAGAACTCAAACGGTAGGTGCGCGCAGCGCACCTTACCTGTTTCCAGAGAGGAAAAATAATTTAACTTATAATTTAAGAAACGCGAACAAATCCTGAATAAACAGTGAAAAACAAGAGTTCGATCGCTTTAATGAACTGGCTGCCACCCAAACCAGAAACCGTTTTGCTTTGCGACTCAATTGCAGCAGCTTCTGAAATGGCATTTATGCTAGGCGGCGAGTGGGATGGCTGCAATAGCTTGGTTCTACCTAAATCCGACAAGGTAGCAATTGAAACAGCCGCGAGTTTGCTGGAGACATCGTGGTGCTATCAAAAGGCGGCCGAACCGGTTTTAACTCGGCTGGGAGTTGACGAATTGCTGCGCCGTTATGCGGCGGGAGACAGATATTTTGTTAATGCTAACTTGAGATGCGCTCAATTGAGCCAACTTTGTTTGGAAAACATCGATCTGAGTTATGCCAAATTGAATTTGGCTGACCTGAGCGGCACTAATTTAAATAAAGCAATTTTAGCAGCAGCACAGATGCAATCGGCTAATTTGAGTGGCTGCAACTTGCATAAGTCACAAATTGTGAGGGCAAATTTAGCTGGGGCAAATTTAAGCAATGCTAATCTCAGAGGTGCCGATTTGACTAATGTAGATTTAAGTAATGCTGACTTAACAAATGCTGATTTAAGAGGTGCAACTTTAGGTAAAGTAGACTTGAAAAAAGCTTGCTTGGATGGGGCTATCTTTGAGTAAAACAAGTTGAGGGGCGACTGCAAATTATTCATGCCGCAGGTTCCAATTATGATTCATATTTGCGATCGCGCAGATCGCTTCCGGTCGATTACCATGACAAAAACGGTTCGTAGTGCGGACTTCAGTCCGTAGCATTATGCGGACTGAAGTCCGCACTACGAACCAATCCGAACAACGTTAAAGTCCAGGTATTTTATGCACATTGCAACTGTCACCGGCCCAGCGGGGCGACTCAATCTCACCGACACGGGCGCAGCAAGCAGCGCAGAAGCAGAACCCATCCCCGTCCTCTTCGTACACGGTATGGCATACCACCTCGGAGTCTGGGACGAGACGATCGCACTTTTGCGCGCCAATCTCGGCCAAAACCAGCGCATTTTGGCGATCGACCTCCGGGGCCACGGCGCCTCCGAACCGCCCGCAGACGGCGACTACACCCCCGATAGCTGCGCCACCGACATCATCGCCATCCTCGACGCGCTGAATATCCCCCAAGTAGCCCTCGTCGGACACAGCTTCGGTTCCCTCGTCGTCCTCGCCACCGCCGACTGCGCCCCAACTCGCATCACCCGCGTCATCCTAGCCGATCCCCCCGGTGACTTTAACTACCTGCCGCCCTCCGTGTACGAAGAACAGATGGTTCCCTTCCTCGCAGCGCTAGCGGGCGACAGCTACCGCGCTGCGGCAGAGGAAAAGTTCTCCCAAGCCCTCGACGGCGGTACAACTGCGACGCGCGAAACCACGATCGCACGCCTCGCAGCCACGCCGCGCGATCGTCTCATCGGTATGTACAAAGGTATGTTTGCTTACGATGCAGTTGGTGCGATCGATCGCATCCTAGCAACTCCGGGCACTCAAATCTCAGCAGTCCTCGCGCCGGCAAACTCCTGGCCTTTCAGCCTCCACATACTGCGCCCCCAAATTGCCACCACAGTCATACCAGAAACCAGCCACTGGTTGCAGCTTGATGCGCCGGTTCCCTTCGCCGAAGCAGTGACAAATCAGTTGACAGTTGACAGTTGACAGTTGACAGTTGACAGTAGTCAGTTGACAGTAGTCAGCTCGCCCCCCGAGCGAAGCCGAAGGGTAGTCAGCAGTCAATAGTCAATAGTCAATAGTCATTGAAGGCGATCGATCTCCTATGTTGAACACCATTTAGGCATTTGCGAGATCAGAAACCGACTTTTTAACCACCAAGAATTGGTTGAAAGCCGGAACCCTTTTCCGGTGACTGTTTAAACAACATCGATGTAACCGGAAACGATATCATTACTCCAATCCTCCTCCTTCCTTTATCAAGTGCACTCAAGCGATCAACTGTCAACTGTCAACTGTCAACTGTCAACTGTCAACTGTCAACTGTCAACGACAATCATCCAACAAAGCATCAAGTTCAGCAGCGACTTTCCACGGATTTCGACCCTTGAAAACAGCAGCGATCGCAGCTTCATAAGGATTTCTGCCAGTTTTTTTCACAGCCGCGATCGCCTTTTGGTTAGAAAAACCCCGCCCGCTAACCAACCAAGCAGCCAAAACCTGTCCTGTGCGCCCAATCCCGCCAGCACAGTGAACCACCACCCGATCGCCCGATCGACTTGCAGATGTCAAAAACGGTAAAATGCGATCGACTAAAATTTCGCGATCGGCCAATTCAAAATCTGCGATCGGAGCCCAGCAAACGCGATCGCACCCAAAAACATTTCCATAGCTTCCCAACAAGTCACCATAGCCGATGAGTTGTGTCTGGGGAAGCAAGCAACAAACTCGATCGATCTTCTGTCGCCGCATAAAATCAATCCAGCCAGCAACTTCCTCATCGCGGTAGCCCGGTTTGGCCGCACCAAACACAACTAATTCATCCTCCGCAGCCGCCGCAAACTTGTACATCAGCCCTCAATTTCAATCCTAAAATAACTTAGAGATTTTTAGATATTCTTACTTTACTTCTTAAGTGGCTAGCTTAACTGTCTAACTGTCCTGGACGTTCACCATAAATCAGGACAAAGTTGATATATCAGCGTGCAGCGTTAGATTTCAACCAATCAGGCAATCAACCCCATGCTATTTAAGTATGGCGATCTGTCCTATTATTTCAATTCACATTTCACTCAAATTCACAGCAAAGTCTTGAGTGCAATGCTCACCTATCGCCGCATCTGGCATCTGCAAATAGCCAATTAGATTTGCAATTTGTAGATAAGTTCTTAACGTATCGCGACACTTTCTAGTGCCCGATACAGTTCAGACAAATTCATCATTTTTTTTGGAGAAATTTAACATGGCTAAGATTCCAGGTACTCCCAAAGACGACTTACTACATGGCACTCCTGATAACGATACTCTCACAGGTTTAGCAGGCAACGACACTCTCTACGGTAAAGCAGGAGATGATGAGCTTGATGGTGGTTCTGGTGCAGACAAAATGTATGGTGGTAGCGGTAATGATAAGTACATTGTCGATAATATTGCTGACGTAGTTACTGAGTCTGCTGCCGAAGGTATCGATCTGGTAGAATCTACCGTCAGCTACACTTTAGGAGTGAACGTCGAAGACCTGCATTTGAAGGGAACCGCTGCCATTGATGCGACGGGAAACAACGCGCACAATGCTATTCTAGGTAATGATGCGAACAACTCTCTCTATGGTTTAGGCGATCGCGATTACTTATTTGGTGGAGGTGGTAACGACTTCCTAGATGGTGGTGATGGCGATGACCAAATCTATGGTGGTGCAGGCGACGACATCATATATGGTCGTGCTGGTGCCGACGACATGAATGGTGGTAGCGGTAATGACCTTTATTTGGTTGATAATGTTGCTGATTTAGTTACCGAGAAAGCTGCCGAAGGTACTGATACCGTAGTCACTTCCACTATCAGCTATACTTTGGGTGCAAACGTCGAAAACCTCACCTTGAGTGATGCTGCTGATATCGATGGCACTGGTAACGAATTGAATAATTATATGCTGGGTAACGCTGGCAAGAACTTCCTCAAAGGTGAGGATGGAGACGATTTAATCAATGGTAGAGGTGGCAGAGATATCATTCTTGGTGGTAATGGAATTGACACGCTTTTAGGTGATGCTGGAAATGATGACATACAAGGCATGAAAGGTAACGATATCCTCTACGGCAACGATGATAACGATCAACTTTTTGGTGGTGGTGGTAACGACATCCTCAATGGTGGTAATGGCAATGATGTCTTAGCTGGTGGTGGCGATATTGACCTTGCCGGCAACAACATTCTTTGGGGTGGTGCAGGGGCGGATGGATTCAGATTCTATTTTGCTCCCACAGGCATTGACACCATCAAAGACTTCCAGAAAAGTGAAGTTGACAAAATTGAAATTCACCGCAGTTTTGGTGCTACTTCCCTAAACCAATTCAGCTATAGCAAGACTACTGGTGATTTATTCTTCGGTCAAGTTAAGTTTGCCACTCTTGAGAATAAGCCAGCAGACTTCTTAGTATCCCGAGATATTGTGCTATTGCCATGAGGATGAATTGAATTGTATCTGAGTTAAACAGACTTGACATTAAGTCCGTTTAACTCAGATATTACACCATTTTCAATCAGCAATTTACGGGGCAGACAGGATGTTCTGCCCCCACTAAATCTTAGGTATGTAGTTGCGCTTGAGCGCTCCGGAAAGGTATGTTGTTGCGCTTGAGCGCTCCGGAAAGGTATGTTGTTGCGCTTGAGCGCTCCGGAAAGGCACGTAGTTGCGCTTGAGCGCTCCGGAAAGGTATGTAGTTGCGCTTGAGCGCTCCGGAAAGGCACGTAGTTGCGCTTGAGCGCTCCGGAAAGGCACGTAGTTGCGCTTGAGCGCTCCGGAAAGGCACGTAGTT